>JAILOD010000310.1 GCA_024691015.1 Lachnospiraceae bacterium | reverse complement strand
TCGATATTCTTACACCCCCGTTTACCTGATCGAGCATATCATCGGTTAATTCCATCTCTGAAAGTCTGCTATCGGCAGATTTAAGCTGATTATTTAATTCCTCGTTTTTATTCTTTTTTGTTTCCATGGCGAAAACTCCTTTCTCATATTATTATACGATGAAAGTTAATAAAAAGCTAATTATCTTCTTCTTTTTGCTTCTTTGTGCGTAGCAAGGTCATTCAGCAGCATCCAGGAAATATCAGCCATTTGCTGCTGGTCCGCTGTAAGCTCTTCAAAGGGCAGGATAAGAGGATTCTGACGGCTGTCGTCATTAAGCGTGCTGTTGTAGCGGAAATTGTGAAGCTTGTAAAATCTGAGAGCTCTGTCGTGTTCCAGCTTACGAAACAGATTCTTCTGTTCTTCGCTTGAGGTGTTGAAAACATCCAAAGCCGCACGGAGTGTCTCGGGTGAAAGCTCATCGAAGGGCTTTCCGGGCTGGTCATCGCCTAAAAGGATACGTATCTTCATGCTGATATGGTCAACAGCTATAAAGTTCATATCCTTAGTAAGGCTGTTTGCATTCTCCCACATAGGAATATTCTGACCAAGCATGAATCTTAAATATTCGTGACGGCAAAGTGCCATATCGCTTAGAGTATTATGAAGAACGAACGCAGGCGTAAGGACATCTCTGGTCTGGCCGAACGGTGTCGCGATCCCTCGAACATTACTGTTGTAAATGTACAGGTTGCCCGGTGTTACAAAGAATTTCTGAATCTTGTGAAGTATGGATATATTCTCACTTTCCGAATCACTGCAGAGGATGATCCTGTCTGCACTCATTAGAAGATCTGCGTCTGTATTCCAGGGATCATCATGGAATATAACGCTGTCTCTCTGATCGTCGATCTTATTAACGGAAACGATGTCTGACAACATTTTCCGGTTGGTTCTGTATTCGTCCGAATTGCCAAATACATGATATTTAACGTTCTGTTCAGGATAAATGATGTTCAGCTCCAAAGCACGGTCCAGAAGCACCTTTCCGGCACTGTCAAAGCCTATCATGAGAATTATCTCATCCGGTTTTATAAGAGGGTACTGTTGCCAGAATATTCTTGCTGTACTGTCAGTGGGAGAGAAGAAATTGATATTCATCGCGTGATAAGCCGGTGTAAAGCTTGACAGGCAGATAATGGGTGCTTCAATGTCAGAAAGTGCTGTTGAATCAAGGAAGTTATCCATTTCGTTTTCTTTCATGCACATGATATGCGCATCGTATAATGAGCCCCGGCGGCTCAGTATCTCGGGAACCGTCCATGGAACGGATATTGATTTTCCCACATTGGATTCTTTATTGGATTCTGCAAATATGATCATTGCATCGGGCCTTACCATAAGCAGATTTTCGGCAAAAACCGTTGCGTAATAGGAATCTCCGGTAAAAACATACCAAGGCTTTAAGGTGTTCATCGACAGGATAACGGCAGGCTTTATTTTTGAGATAAAGCGTGCCATAAAGCCGATCAGAAAACCCAATAAGCCGATGCCGACAACCAGGAAGACCGATGCGACAACCCGGCCTGCCACGGTTACGGGATAATGATCGCCATATCCTACCGTAGTGAAGGTGGCCAGCGAATACCATATGGCTTCGCCTAAATTGTGAATGTTGGCATTGCTGGAGCCTTTTTCAAAATGGATAAGCAGCAAAAGCAGAAGGAAATATATAAGAATAAACGCAAAAAATACACCTGTGTACCGGTTGAATACGAGGCGGAGCATCTGCTTATAACGCGGCTGGTCACCACGCTGCTTGCGGATCATTTTTTCGGTTTTCAGATCTGCAATTCGTTGTCTGAGGGATCTTCTCGGTTTCTTTTTCATATTGTTTCCCTACTTTAGAATGTATATTTATAACAAAAATGCATAACTGCTTTAATAAAAATATTTTACCATAAATTGTATACACTTGGCTATAATTATGAATACGGGAATCTTAATACGGTTACTGTTCAGACCCGAGCCACGCACTTGCTGCTTAGGCTACGGGCCTATATACAAGGTTTAATATAACCCTGATTCCGTATTGACTTTAAAATATTCTGTAATATAATTATTATTTTAAAACAGAAGAAATCCTGTATTTTCTATTATTGATATGGAGGACTGGGTAACGAAAATGATTTTGCTTCATATATGTTATATGAAGCAAAGAAAAAGAATGTTTTATTGCCTTGTGATAAGCCTCTTGTCGTTATGAGGGATAATATCTGTATCAGCTTCCAGACACTCAGGAAAGACAGGAAATATTTAAATGTTTTCCTCAAGCTGTTAGATGAGGAAGGAATAGAGTATACAGTCGGAGATTTGGAAGAAAGAAAACTGCCGGATATCTTATTGCAGCCGTTTGATAACTGATATGGTACGACTCTTACAATGAGAAAGGGAGAGTGAGAAAATGGAAGAAAAGAAGAAAATCGTAATGTGGAGAACCATTGCAATATGCGCGATATTTTTGTTCGTGATAGTGGGGGCAGCATATGCAGTAAGGCTGTCAAACAGTACCGGACAAAAGTCCGACTCCTCGAAGGCGCTTACCCTGTGGAATGATTCTTCACAGGCAAAGCAGCAACTGACTTCTTATATGGAAGCAATTACAAAAGAGGGAGGCCCGGATTATATTCCTGTGGAGCGGCGTATAGCGGTCTTCGATCTTGACGGAACGCTGGTATCCGAAACAAATCCTATATATTTTGACCACAGTCTTCTATTATACCGGGTATTGCAGGATCCCGAATATAAGGATAAGGCATCGGACTTTGAAAAAGAAACCTGTTATCAGATATTAGAAGGTATCAGAGCCGGAGAATATCCAAAGGGAATGGATATGATGCACGGTCAGGCGGTTGCTTCCGCATTTTCGGGCATGAGTGTCGATGATTTCCTTGAATATGTATTAAAATACAGAGAAGAAGCTGCTCCCGGCTATGACGGCCTTACCAGGGCAGATTCGTATTACAAACCCATGCTGGAGCTTATCGATTATCTGCAGCAGAATGACTTTACGGTTTATGTGGTAAGCGGAACGGACCGGCTTATCTTAAGAGGGATCGTTCAGGATAAGCTGAATATCCCTATGAGTCAGGTAATAGGCTCGGATGAAACGATAATAGCAAGCGACCAGGGAGATGCCGATGGGCTGGAATTCCAGTTTGAAGCGGGAGATGAGCTTATCCTGGGTGGCGAATTTGTCACCAAGAACCTTAAAATGAACAAGGTTGCCGTGATAGCACAGGAGATAGGTGTTCAGCCTGTACTTTCCTTCGGAAACAGCACAGGGGATTCAAGCATGGCCGATTACGTTGTAAATGACAATGAATACAAGAGCCTGGCATTTATGAACTGCTGTGATGATCTTGAAAGAGAATACGGAAATGAAGCTAAGGCTCAGAAGATGGCGGACCTCTGTAAGGAGCATGGATGGATTGCGATCTCAATGAAGAATGACTGGACCACGATCTACGGAGAAAATGTGAAAAAGAATCCGGATGCCGGGCTTGATTTTTATTATAATTATGAAATACCGGCAAACAGATAAGAAAAAACTATCCCTTTGACAAAAACAGTCGTATATTATACATATAAAAACATGTGAAGGCCGTCAGGCAAAAACAGGAGGAAGATATGGATAAGAAATCAATAAAGCTTACAAAGGAACAGATGGAGCAGATTTTGGGAGGTTTTCAGCAGACAATCGAGGGAGCCTCATACGGAGAAGAAATAGTATGTCCCGGTTGTGGAAACAGCGACGCTTCCAAGTTCTACTGCGATGGAGATATACTTGCTGAAGTAGACAAGGATCTTTATGAGTGCGCTGTATGCGGCAAGAAGTTTGCAGTTGCATCCGGCTACGGAGTAACAGATATTCTGAACTGATCTTTATTCTGAAAACATTGAAAGGCTGAATGATGGCGCGAGAGTCATTGTTCAGCCTTTTCTTTATTATCGTAGAATCACCGGGAGGGAATTTGTCGGCTGAAGCAACTATATGTCACCTTTTTATAAAATATGATATATTGTTAGAGCCTGTTAACGTGATGTGATCATATGAAAGGATAAGATTCATGAAAATTTTTTATCACGTATTACGCCGGCAGGGATATTTTGTGTAAGTTATTAGAAATGAAAGGGTATAGAGGGCGATGGAATTTTGAAAACGCTGAATGAATATCTGCGGGAGCGTTTTGGCTGTAAGGTGTATAAGATCGCTTTGGACGGAGGATTTACCTGCCCAAACCGTGACGGAACAAAGGGTACGGGAGGGTGCATATTCTGCTCGGCGGGAGGAAGCGGAGAATTTGCCGCAGACAGAAACAAAGATATTACCGGACAGATCGAAGAAGCAAAAACACGTGTATCCGCTAAGATGAAAAATATAACAAATGGCAAATACATCGCTTATTTTCAGGCATATACGGGAACATACGCACCGGTTGAACGGCTAAATAAGCTGTATACGGAGGCAATAAAACATCCGGATGTTGTGGCTGTTTCCATAGCAACAAGACCGGATTGTCTGCCGGATGATGTTTTAGACCTTTTGGAGAGTATAAACAGGATCAAACCGGTATGGATCGAGCTGGGGCTTCAGACCATACATGAGCGAACAGCAGAATATATCCGAAGGGGATATCCTTTAAGCATCTATGACAAGGCCGTTAAGGACCTGAAATTGCGTGGGATCGAAGTCATCGTTCACGTGATACTAGGGATCCCCGGTGAAACGGTGAAGGATATGACAGATACCGTGGATTATGTTGTAAGGAGCGGGGCAGACGGGATCAAGCTTCAGCTTTTACATATACTGAAAGGAACTGATCTGGCAGAAGAATATGCCGCGGGCCGGATCACTGTGTTATCCGAAGATGAATATATGAATGTCCTTAAAGCATGTGTTTCACATATTCCTGATAATGTTGTGATCCACCGGTTGACCGGTGACGGCGACAAAAGACTGTTGATAGCACCTCAATGGAGCGGAAACAAAAAACACGTTTTAAACCGGATCACAAAAATGCTTGACACCGGGCAATTAACATAATTAGTTTACATAATGTTCGTATAATAAATATTATGCGAATACATGTTCTACTGCCCTGTTCAAGGCATTCGTTCAAGGCATTTTAGGCGCATTAAAGGCGTTCGAAGCCTTCGAACGCCTAAACGAGCCTGAACCGCCTGATAAAGCAGGATTGAATATCCTGCTTATTTTTGTCTGGTGAGCTTAAAGATGTATATGCCAAAAAGAACGCAGGCAAATATTATACCTATGGGATATCCTACAGTGGAAGGCAGCTTCAGACCTTCTTTAGCCATAAGTATGTATGTCATAGAAACAGCTGACATGAATGTTGCGGGAAGTGCCGTGACAAGGGACTTTATGGCGTTATTGCTTTCCTTTATAAGATATGCTGTAGCCGTCCACAGTGCTATCATTGCAAGTGTCTGGTTTGACCACGAAAAGTATCTCCATAACACGTTAAAATCAAGCTGGGTAAGAACCGCTCCGCAAAGAAGCAACGGTATGGTGATGATAAGACGGTTTTTGATCTTCTTCTGATCTAAATTAACCATTTCCGCAATTATAAGCCTTGCGCTTCTGAATGCAGTATCTCCTGAGGTTATTGGGCAGACTACTACACCTACGATCGCAAGGAAGCCACCTGCGTTTCCAAGCATTGTTTTCGAAATGTCATATACCGTTCCCGACTGACCAAGGTTTGTCAAAGCATCATTTAAAAGCTGTGTTGTTCCATAGAAGGAAACACCGGCTGCTGCCCAGATGAGTGCAATTACCGATTCTGCTATCATTGCCCCATAAAAGACTTTTCTGCCTTCCTTTTCACTCGTTATACATTTTGCGATCATTGGAGACTGTGTTGCATGAAAGCCCGATATTGCTCCGCAGGCAACTGTGATAAACATAAAAGGCCAGATCGGGAGGTTATCAGGATGCAGATCTTTTAACTGTATCTCGGGAATAGTATAGCCACCGATGAAAATGCCACTAAGTACGCTTAATGCCATCAATATAAGAATTACTCCGAATACCGGATAGAGCCTTCCTATAAGCTTATCAATCGGAAGCAGAGTGGCTATTACGTAATAAATAAGGATTACACTTATCCAGAAGCCTAATGGAAGTACATCGTTTGTCAGCCTGCTAATAAGTGCTGCGGGACTTGTAACAAATACCGTACCTGTAAGGATCAGGAGAAGCACCGAGAAAAGGCGCATAACCCACCGCATTGTGTTTCCAAGGTATTTACCGGACAGCTCAGCAATGGAATTTCCACCGTTTCTTGATGAGACCATGCCGCACATGTAATCGTGGACTGCACCACCAAGAACCGAGCCGAATATTATCCATAAAAAAACAACAGGTCCAAAGCAGGCACCCATAAGTGCTCCAAAAATAGGACCTGTCCCGGCAATATTAAGAAGCTGTACAAGAAACGCTTTCCACGTTTTCATGGGAACACAGTCTACTCCGTCGTTAATCTCGATAGCAGGGGTTTTTCTGTCATCGGGATTAAAAACTTTTTCTACAAGTCTCCCATATGTAAGATATCCTATTATCAGTACTAAAAATGAAAAAACCAAAGAAATCATTTATACGTCCTCCTTTATCTGTATTATCCTTCAAATTTCTTTTGTTTTCAATAAAAAATTTTTGCCGTCGTGCGGCTGATGGATAGTCGATAAAAAAAGATCAACGTCCCGGGTTATCCTCATTATCCGTATGATCAAATAATTTTGTTATTTTGCATTAGAAAAATATACTATCTCCGCTTTATCAAAATATTCATCAAATATTCCGTTAAATATGCTGTCATCATCGGTCGGACCGGCCTTTTCGGGATCTGTTTCCCCGGATCCCTTACTGTAAAAGTAGCTTTCCTTCCCGTCGGAATCATATTCCACATGGGCTTCCTCGTCGATAACCATTTCTCCGTCTTTAAGTATCATCTTATTCATATAGTGATTTCCGCCGACATATAATTTTTCATCATAGACCGCCATTGGATATGCCGTGCCGCCGCCCTCTACGAAACCTGCATAGTTGGGTACACCGTCATTGTAATAATATACCTCTGCCCCAATTGCGACCTTTTTTCCTTCCTCGTCATAATCATAGGTTCCGTCGGATACGAGAAGCACATCGGTTCCATTCAGTTTTACGTTTGCAAAACCATAGCTTTCATCCAGTTTGTCAAGGATCTGTGTAAAAGTATCACAGCCCGTGATATCCAGCGGTACATGCTCAGTAGCGGGTGCTTCTTCTGTACTTGCAGTCGTTGTCGTGATCATTGCTTCAACCACTCCCTGAATATCAAAGCCATCAAGATCAGGAGCAACAACACTTAAGGAATAAGAGTTTCCGGTCTTCTCATCATACCAGGTACAAAGATCGGCATATTCGTTTTCTCCGACATAACGGCAGGTCTTTCCCTTCAGGTTATTTGAAAGCGTTATATCATCGGATACCGTCCACTCATAATACATTCCGGAAATATCCTTTGTTGCGTCGCCGGTTTTCTGCACCCTTGCGGTAAAACTGTCCCCGTTCAGATCAAAGGTCATCTGGATAAGAGGAGTATCTCCTTCTTCCATCTTGCTCCACTTAACGTTCTGTGCACCTTCAGGAGCTTTAAAACAGTTTTCAACCATTCCGGCTGCTTCTTCCTCTGTTATATCGACCCATGGGTTTGCAAGCCCTGCATTTCCTCCGGTAGCTTCTTCGCTCTCAGTGTTATCCGCCTTTTCTTTCTCTTCAGACTCGACTGCGGTCTCTGCCGGTCCAGCAGTCTCCTCTTTAACCTCATTCACTTCTTTTGTTCCGCAACCGGAAAGAGAAATGATCATTAATCCTGTAAGCACTATCAATGATATTTTTTTCATAATATTTATACCTCTGTTCTGTATTTGTTAAATTATATTATAATATACGAAGTCAAAAGGAGCGAGGGCTACGGATAAGCGACATAAAGCCCCGTAGCCTGAGCAGCTTATGCGTGGCTCGGGTCTGAACAGTAACCGGTCGATGCATTTAATAATAGCCGATCTCTTTCATAACACTATCTATAAGCTTTGCGTTTTTTATCGAAAACTCCTCTGTTATGTGAGGTTTTTCTTCTCCATTGATTCATCTGCACATCTGGGCTGTCTCAAGGGAGTAATTCTGCGGCAGACTGAGCTTTCTCTCTGTGATACCGCTATCCGTAAATATCCTGTAGCTTACATCGCCCTGCTGATTGTATTCCACTTCGGATTTTATGAAACCTTTGCTTCCATATATATAAAGGTTGTCATACCTTGCGTCTGTGTCTTTCCCGAGTATCATTCCAACATTAAATGAGGCTCTGACGCCGTTTTTTAACCGGATCACACCGGATGTCATTGCGTCCACTCCAAGATCGGTAAACTCGGCACCGGCTTTCACATATTCGGGTTCGGACCCGGTAAGAGTCAGGATCATGGTAGTGCAATAACAGCCAAGGTCATACATTGCACCACCGCCCATTTCTTTATAAAGACGGATATCTTCCTTATATCCCTGAGTAATAAAGGCTGTATCAATATATTCAATATCTCCGATAACACCGTCTTCTATATCTTTCTTAAGACTTGCCACATACGGACTGTGAAGATATGCATATGCTTCCATCAGATATACGCCCTTTTCTCCGGCAAGCTTAAACATTTCTTTTGCCTCGTCTGCATTTAGTGCAAGAGGTTTTTCACAGAGAACATGTTTGCCTGCATTTAAAGCCTCTTTTACCCACTTCAGGTGGAGATGATTTGGAAGAGGGATATAGAGTGCCTGAACCTCCTTGTCGGCTATCAGCTCCTCATAGCTTCCGTATGCTTTCTGAAATCCGAAATCCTCTTTGAATTTTTCGGCCTTTTCAATCTTTCTTCCGGCTATGGCATAAAGCTCACATTCCTCTGCCAGCCGCATTCCGGGAATTGTACATCCTTTTGCAATGTTTGCAGTTCCCAGTACGCCCCATTTGATCTTGTTCATATTTCAAGTTCCCCTTTCGTATTAAAACTGTCTGTCTTTTTCGTGCTGTGCCGCCTGTCGGTGTATTTTCAATAACTACTGTATTTCGGCTTGGAAAATCGGTTGTCTGATTTATTTTACCACAATAGTATCCTGAAGAAATATGATTTCCCAAACAATAAACAAAAAAATGAGCCGCCCGGACGACTCATTTTACTTCATCAATAAAATATTCTCTTTATTATTA
>JAILOD010000219.1 GCA_024691015.1 Lachnospiraceae bacterium | reverse complement strand
AATGCATTTCACATTCGGGATATGCCTGTGCTTTAGGCTCGGAAGAAAAGATAAACGGAAACAGTGACTTATTTGATGATATCAGGACATTAAGCTGATGAATGAAAATTTAAGATCCGGTTATGTGGCAATTATAGGCAGACCTAATGTGGGTAAATCAACCCTTATGAACCATATCCTCAATATGAAGCTTGCCATTACATCGAGAAAGCCACAGACCACCAGAAAAAAAATAATGACCGTCTATACAGAGGACAGAGGGCAAATAGTTTTCCTTGATACTCCCGGGATCCATAAGGCAAAAAACGTCCTCGGAGAATACATGGATAAGGTTGCATACGGCACCATTTCAGATGCCGATGCGGTTCTATGGCTCGTTGAACCCGATATCTTTATCGGTGAAGGTGAAAAAAAGATCGCGGAGTACCTTATAAAATCCGGGGCTCCGGTGATCCTTGCCATAAATAAGACCGATACGGTAAAGGATAGGGAGATCCCAAAGATAAAGGAAGCCTATGCCGGTATCTATGACTTTAATTACATTATCCCTATTTCCGCAAAACACAGTACCGGGAAGGATGAGCTCCTGTCCGCTCTGTTTTCACTGATGCCTTACGGCGAGCCTTTTTATGATGAAGACACTGTAACAGACGAAACCGAAAGAGATATAGTGGCAGAGCTTATAAGAGAGCAGCTCTTACGGAATCTCTCGGATGAAGTTCCCCACGGAACCGCTGTAGAGATTGACAGCATGAAAGAAAAACCCCGGGGCTATTTTATCGATGCCACGATCTACTGCGAAAAAAGCAGCCATAAGGGCATGATAATCGGAAAAGAAGGTCACGTATTGAAGAAGATCGGGACCGAAGCACGTCTCCAGGCTGAAAAGCTCCTCGATAAAAAGGTAACATTAAAGCTCTGGGTCAAGGTAAAGAAAGACTGGCGAAATGATGAAAAGGGCATAAGAGCCTTTGGCTACAGGGAATAATGATGGATATCCTTTCTCTTCACGGCATTATACTAAAATCCTTTGATTATTCCGAATATGACAGGAGACTCACGGTCTTCACCCTTGAACGGGGTAAGATAACGGTATTTGCACGGGGTGTTAAAAGACCCGGTAACCGTCTCATGGCATCCACCGAGCCCTTCTGTACCGGAACATTTAAAGTGACTGAGGGAAAGAGTGCCTACAATCTGAGGGAAACCGAGATAGATAACTATTTTGAGGACCTCAGAAAGGATCTTCCGGCCTTTTACCTCGGCACCTACTTTCTCGAGTTCGCAGACTACTATTCAAGAGAGAATCTGGAAGACAGACCTCTTTTATCCCTTGTCTACACCTCACTTCTCGCATTACTGAATGAATCTTTTGACAATGATCTCATAAGATCTGTTTTTGAAATAAAGATAATTTCAATAGAAGGAGAGCTCTCAGATCCTCCGGCGGCAAAAGAATTTCTCCCGGGGACCATTCATGCGCTTAAATATATCGAGTCATCCCTCCCGGATAAACTCTATACCTTCAATGTAAATAATGAGATCCTTGCAGAGCTTCGGATGCTTTCCGACTACTATATGCGAACGTTCGTCCATAAGGAATTCAGTTCGCTTAAGGTTATAAGTGATCTGACAGGCACTTAAATCCCCCTCACTTCAAAAGATATGGTGCGAATATCAACAATTATCGATTTTACACAATCCATGATTCTTTACATTTATTTTTATGGGAAGTATAATCAAAAAGTGTGTAAAATCTATGGAGTTTACTGATGAAAAGGAATAAGGTCAGGCGAAAACAGTCCAGGAGGCAGCGTAACCGCCGCTTTAAGGCATATGTTGCCAGATTTATCGCCTTACTGGCTGCGATTGCCGCACTAATACTAATCATATACGGTATTATCAAACTCTTTTCATTTCTGGGTGGGGTTTTTGACAAAAATAAACCGGAAACTGATGACGACAATACCGTTCATAACGTTATAGTCATCGATAAAAAGGGCGGTATTACCGAGACTTCTGTTGAAGACTTCGATACTTCTGAATATGATGCAGAGGCTCTTGAAAAGATGATCAATGACACCATTTCCGAATATAACGGTTCCGGCGAGGAGAAGATAAGTCTTAAAACGCTGGACATAAAAGACGGAAAGGCAAGAGCGGTCATCAGTTACAGGTCGGCGGAGGACTATGCTTCCTATAACGGAAAGACCTTTGTGATAGGAGATGTAAAGGATCTCGACATCACCGGCGTTACCCTTGCAGATGATAAAAACGCAGTTCTTACCCATGATGACATGGAAAAGGTTAAGGGTAAATATGTTCTCTTAAACGACGACACCAGGATCTCGCTTCCGGGTAAGGTACAGTACGTTTCCAGAAACGTGGAAAAGACCGGTAAAAACACTGCGGATGTGAAAAAAGCTGGAACTGACAGCGTAATTATTTATAAATAAAAGGCGAATTACTATGTAAAAAACAATAGACAAGATCGTTAACGTATGTAAGGGCAGGGGCTTTATCTATCCCGGCTCCGAGATATACGGCGGTCTCGCCAACACCTGGGACTACGGTAATCTCGGTGTTGAGCTGAAGAATAA
>JAILOD010000090.1 GCA_024691015.1 Lachnospiraceae bacterium | reverse complement strand
CGGCCAATCTTAAAGCCTGTGGACACTATGGGAAAACTACCTTACCGGTGTGGCAATAACCGTGGTGGGTGAAGCAGGAAGCCACGTTCCTTTAGGTGCGTGGTAGTTCACTACTAATAATTATACCAGGATTCTATGGTTCATTATATGCGGACCTTAACAACATATGGGTCGGGAAAATCCAGATGAAAGGCGATACGGCTTCTTAACACCTTGTTCTTTTCTAAAAATTCCCTCTTTTCACCTTAATAATACAAAATGCGATGGGCAAAGTGCCATCTGCCTAGTGTAAAGGTCCGTAGCATAAACAGCAAGTGCGTGGCTAGGGTCTGAACAATAACATTATATCCATTTTCACTAGTTATCTTTTGTTTTTACTGCAACTATTCTGGCTTGTGCCCGGACAACACCATCAGCTTCCAAATCCATCAGAACAATTACCTTTCTATCACCGATTTCCTCTGCTTGTGATATAACGGTTATTTCCCGATTCATCGGAACCGGTTTTTTTAAAATCTATTTCCAATCTGGCCGTAATAAATCTTGTTATTACTGTGTTTTCAGTCAGCACCATACCTTTGTTATGATGTGAAAACCAGGCAGCAGATGCCGTTCCATGACAATCAAAAATTACTGCCATCATTCCACCAAAAAGGTTATCTGGGACTCCGCCGGTATATTTTGCGTCCGGAGTAACCTTACAAACACATTTTGATCCATCTTCTGATGGATATGATTTCAGATGCAATCCTGATTCATTCTGTGGTCCACATCCCCAGCAATGTTGAAAGTGTTCTCCATATGTGTCCTGGATAGCAATTTTATTATTTCCCATAATATTTCTCCATTTCTTGATCAGTCTATCGCTTTATTTGTATTTTTCTGCCATAACGTTAATGTCTTGTATGATTATTTCTCTCAAATCTTTGGGCTCGGTCACTTCTATATAAGGGCCATACTGAAGAGCCCAAAACCGCATTGCTTGGGCGTTACAGACTACTCTTACCCGGATTTTTCCGTCTTCGAGCTTTTCAACAGAAAAATCATTTCCGAACCAGTCAATGAACTCCTGGATCATATCTTCACTTGTTTCTATCTTTACCGGTATGCTTTCTCCACCAAACATGTACATATGCTCAGCCATATGTCTAGGAAGATTCAATCCGTTTTTAAGCTCTGTTACCTGTTTCATAGGTTTTGCTTTTTCGTCAAGCATCTTTACATCCGTCATACGGTCAATCCGTAAATGCACAACATTGTCATATTTATCAAAGTTTCCGATAAGATAAAACCTGCCATTGTTTGCAACGATCTGATAGGGATTAACAACAGCGGGATTATCCCACTTGGGGCGTAGTTTAAGGTCTATTCCAACACTGTTATACATAAAGCTGATCTTTCGTTTTTCCGAAATTGCATCATTTAATACATCTAACGAGTACATAGCCTGTTTATTGGATGTTCGCGGCAGATCCGGAAGGTTACAGACATGCGATACTTTGGCATTAAAATAGTTGCTTGCGTGATCTCTTAGTTTTTCAATAAGTCCCTTTGCCTGTCTGGTTGATATTGATTTTGAGAAAAGAACGCTGTCTATCAGTATCCTAAGCTCTGAATCATCAAAATCACGAGACATAAGACGGTACCCTTTATCCATCGAAATGTCGTATCCAAGCTCCTGGAGGGATAATACATTACTCTTAACAGAACGTCTGTCACATTCCATATCATAATTCTGCTTTAATAATCTGATGATCTCCTGCTGCGAAAGAGCATGGTTTTCATCAGAATACTTCTTCAAAATCTCAAGTATAAGCATGTTAAGCATCTTCTTATTTCCGGTAGCATACATAGGCCTGTCTCCTTGTATTTAAATATAGCTTGTTTATAACAGTGATTATAGTACTATTTAATCAGATTGTTACAAAAAACGATGTACAAAATAACGTACATCGTTTCACTTATCAGAAATTTTATATCTCAGATTGGAAATTTCTTTATCTAAATGTTATCAAACCAGCTCTTAACCGTTGCTATTTCCTTTATATAACCTTCATCATCATTAGGCGTTTCAAGTATAAAAGGCAGATCCTGGAAGGCCGGATGAAGGGCAAAGCGCCTCATAGCTTCCATTCCTATAAAACCCTCGCCAAGTTTCTCATGGCGGTCCTTCGCGGCACCGCAGGGATTTTTGCTGTCATTAAAATGAATGGCTTTTAACCTGTCAAGCCCTATTATATTATCAAATTGTTCAATAACCCCGTCAAGATCACCTGCTATGTCATAACCGGCATCCCAGGTATGACAGGTATCGAAACAAACCCCCAGTTTGTCCTTTAACTCTACTTTGTCAATTATTGCTCTCAATTCTTCAAAGTTTTTACCAACCTCAGAACCCTTTCCGGCCATTGTCTCAAGCAGAACCGTTGTTTTCATATCCGGAGTGAGAACGGAATTTAGGCTTTCGGCGATCTGTTCAATACCTACATCCACGCCCTGTCCGGTATGGGAGCCCGGATGGAAATTATAATTCTGTCCGGGTAGGAGTTCCATCTTTTCAAGATCTTTTTTTAGCATGTCCAGTCCATTGGCTCTGGTCTCCGGATTGGCAGAACACAGATTCATGGTATAGCTTCCGTGGGCTACAAGTGTTCCGAAGTTCTTTTCTGACAAAAGCTGGTTTAGCGCATTAACATCCTCTGTTTTAACCTCTTTTGATTTCCCACCACGAGGATTTCTTGTAAAATAAGCAAAAGTAGAGCCACCAAAATCAACCATTTGATGTCCCATGGCTTCGTAGCCGTTTGTAACCGATAAATGACAACCTATATATATCACTCTGTTCCTCTCTTATTACTTTAATATGTTGCAATATAAGCTTCTACATGTATACCATCCGGAAGATATTCTTCTTTTATAAGCTGTCCGTTTTTTCTTATGTTTGACAGCTCCTGTGCCCTGTCATATGGAATCACAATATCGATATATTTCTGTCCTGCAAGCAGTAATTCGTTTAATTTTTCCATAAGCACAGCTTCTCCCTGTCCGGTTTTTAGGGATGTCCTGACACTTAAATCGGCATTTTTATCACGCAGGATGATATCTTCTCCAATCAGGTCAGTTTTGTTAAATACCGTGAGTACAGGTTTGCCTGTTATTTCAAGCTCGTGCAGAGTATTATAGACAACTTCCATATGTATATCTACATTTGAATCTGATGCATCTACTACGTGGATCAGAAAATCCGCATATTTTGCTTCTTCTAATGTACTTCTGAAGGCATCTATCAGGTTATGCGGTAATTTATTTATAAAGCCGACAGTATCCGTCAGAAGAATTTCCCGGCCATTTTGAAGAGCACACCTTCGTGTTGTTGGATCAAGCGTGGCAAAAAGCATGTCTTCTTCTAAAATCCCGGCTCCGGTAAGTCTGTTAAGCAAGGTTGATTTTCCGGCATTTGTATATCCTACTATGGCAGCAATGGGAATGCTGTTGTTCAGTCGCCTTTTTCTTCCGGTTTTTCTTATCTCTCCCAGTTTTTTTATCTCGTTGTTTAATATACCAATGCGATGGCGTATTGCCCTTTTGTCGATTTCAAGCTTGGTTTCACCCGGGCCTCTGGTTCCAATGCCTCCACCCAGTCTTGAAAGTACTTTACCTGCCCCTGACAGATGAGAGGCCCTGTATTTTAACTGTGCCATCTCAACCTGAAGCTTACCTTCTGCCGTAACCGCATGGGAAGCAAAAATATCCAGGATAAGAATTGTCCTGTCTATAACCTTGGTTTCAAGAATATCTGATAATTTATACATTTGAACAGGCGTAAGTTCGTCATCGCAGATAACCCCATCCGCCGAAAACTGATCGATCAGGTTTCTTATCTCCAGCGCCTTACCACTTCCAACATAGGTTGCCGCGTTCGGATGTTCAAGACGCTGTAATACCCTGCAGACAACCTCCGCTCCTGCGGTATCTGTCAGGTCCCCCAGCTCGGATAATGAAGCAGCTGCCATCTCTTCATCTGTATCATATACTCCGATAAGTATGTATTTTTCTTTTACGGTCCCTGTAGTAATCAAATGGGTCTTTGTTCACTCCTCTCGATATGGATCCGGTATTTTTAGCTCCATTGTAGCAGAAAAAATCAGTATTTATATCGAGTTTTCATTTTAACGAGATAATAAACCGAAATCATAACCGCAAGCAGCTCTGCAACAGAGGTTGCCCACCATATGCCGTTTATACCGAAGATAAGCGGCAGGAATATTACTATGACAACCTGAAATACCAGAGTCCTCGAAAATGAAATAATTGCTGATATCATTCCGTTATTAAGTGCTGTAAAGAACGCTGATGCAAAAATATTTATTCCTATAAGCAGATATGCCGATGAATAGATCATAAATGCCGAAATTGTCATTTCCATAAGCTCATTGTCATACCCGACAAAGAGTTTTGATAACGGAACTGCCATTATTTCAGCTGACACCAGCATTACAGCTTCAGTGATAAGTATGATGGTCAGGCTTTTTTTCAATAGACTTTTTAATTCATCAGTATTTCCCGCTCCGTAATTATATCCGATAACAGGGGCAACTCCCATAGAATATCCAATAAATACAGCAATAAATATAAAACTAACATACATGATCACACCATAAGCAGAAACGCCGTTTTCTCC
>JAILOD010000161.1 GCA_024691015.1 Lachnospiraceae bacterium | reverse complement strand
ACAGGACTCTTGAAATAATAGGCAGGAAGCATACGGCACAGCAGACGAAAGATGCATACTTACTGGCCAGGAGCCTTGGGTTTGACAATATAAATATGGATCTGATACTCGGACTTCCGGGTGAAAACAATACGGATGTTATGCATACGATGGAGGAAATAAAAAAGCTTGCACCCGATGACCTGACGGTTCATTCACTTGCGATAAAACGCGGATCCCCCCTGATGGAGAGGATCTCAGAGATTGAGCGGGACAGGATCGTAAATACTGAGGGCACAGTTAAAATAACAAGTGATGCGGCAAGAGAGATGGGATTACTTCCATATTATATGTACAGGCAGAAAAATATAGCCGGAAATTTTGAAAACATAGGTTATTCTAAAAAGGGAAAAGAAGGCCTTTACAATGTCATAATTATGGAAGAAGTACAAACGATAATCGCAATAGGTGCGGGTACGGTTTCAAAAAAGGTGGATGAGAACGGACACATTGAGAGAACGGACAGCCCGAAGGATATAAAGCTTTTTCTGGATGATCACGAAGAGGTGTTGAAGAAAAAAGATATATTATTTGAATAAAAAAGGTTCGCCGAAGGTTTGGCGAACCTTTTTAAATCCCGCGCCTGGTCTTGCGAGCGAGACTTGAATACGGATATAAGCTACATCGGATATTTGTTTTCAAAGTCCGGTACGGGAATGGGTTTGGAGAAATAATAACCCTGAAACATCTTACAGCCTAAGCGGGAAAGCATGTCAAGCTGGTCTTTTGTTTCCACACCCTCGGTGATAACCTCCATTTTAAGGTCTTCGGCCATATGGATTATATGTGAAAGGATGATCTCGGCTCGTTCGTTGTGATCACTCTTTCTTAAGAAACCCATGTCTATCTTTAATATATTGGCGTCGATATCCTTTAAGAGATTCAGCGACGAATAACCGCTTCCAAAGTCGTCGATCTCTACGGTGAAACCGCGTTTTCGTAATTGCCGCACAAGATCGATACTTTTTTCCGGATTTGATATAACTGCAGATTCGGTGATCTCAAGATTTATCTTATCAGGTGAGAGCCGGTACTTATCTATGATATCACTGAAGATCTTTTCGATGTCGAGGTAGTAAATATCCTTCGGAGAAATATTGACGGAAAGCTTCATTTTGTCGTAGTGCGTGCCTTTCCAGACAGAAAGCTGGCTGGCAGCCTGTTCCCATATATATTTGTCCATATGATGAATGATGTTTGCGTTTTCAAGAATACCGATAAATTTTCCCGGAGGGATAAGCCCCATTTCAGGATGAATCCATCTTGCGAGGGCTTCGGCTCCGAAGACAAGTCCGTTTTTATCGTTTTGAGGCTGCAGGAAAATGCAAAGCTCACGATCAGACATGGCCTTGTCGAAACCGGAGATGATCTCATTTGCAAAAACTGCCTGATCGAGGATATCGTCGGTGAAAACACTGATGGATATCTGAGAATCACTTATGGTGGATTTGCCCGCCATTGCAGCTTTCTCTATATAACTCGAAATATTTTCGTTAGGATCCGATATTTCATATATGCCAACCTGCAGCTTTATTCTGTAGAAGCTTGAAGATATCATCCCGGTTACTTCTTTTGAAAGCTCGATCAGCTTTTGTTCGTCGTACCTGCTACTATTGATAAGAAGAGCGAAATTGTCTCCGCCAAGACGGCCGTAGACATCTCCTTCACCTGCGAGCTTTTTACAGAAGACGGCTATGGCACGTAAAACCTCGTTGCCCTTTGGTATACCGAAAAGCTGATTTATAAGCTTAAAATCGATACAATTCAGAAAGATCATTGTATGAGGTTCGTTAATATCGGAGTTTAAATGACTGCGGACGGTCTCGTGAAAGCCTTTAAGATTATAAATGCCCGTAAGCTCATCGTGAATTTCACGATATCTTGTTCCGGAATGATTTTGCGCAAGCGGTGTAAGATCATTTATGGAATAGTAGCTGCCGAGAAGCTTGTTTTTGCTGTCTTTGATCTCATAATACTGAACCTGGTATAAAAGCTCACGTCCATGATAAAGGAAGAACTGATTCCAGCTGTTGCCGACACGTTCGTGATAGTTCAGCTCTACCCATTGATCCAGCACCTTTTGAAGCTGGGACAGGTCGTTTTGAACGTGAAACAGTCTGAAAGCAGACTTGTTCGCGAAAATACAAGTGCTATTTGAATCGTAGCAGATAATACCCGTGGATACATTGTTTCCGGCAACTGATAATATACGCGTTGTAAGACGCGGATCAACGTTGATACCCTCATAGCTGTTGAAGGTATCTGCCTGTGCATCGGGATCTTCCTCCGGAGGTACGTTTTGAGCCGAGGAGGCTTTTTTAACAAGCTCCAGACAGTATACGTTTGCGGTTCCGTCATCATTTTTATATTTCAGCGGAACCGATATTACCCTGAATGCATCTATGTCGATGATCTCGGTCTTGTCCTGAACACGGCCTGCCATGACAGAGCGGTAGCTTGTGCAGCTTTTACAGCGACGCTCCTTCGACCAGACCTTAAAACATTCGTTCTGTCCGGATTTGCGTTTTCCGGTCAGCGGATCTATAACGCTGCATTTTCCGGGGTCTACAAGACGGCAGACGTCATATAGCGGACTTATATTATTGATAAGTGTGGTTAATTGTTCTCCAGTAAATTCCGGTAAATTCATGATCCTACCTCTTAATAATATGAAAAGGCAAGTAACGTCTTTTACTTAAAGATTATTTACATAATTATAAATCAAAACAAGTGATTAACCAAACAAAAAAGGATTTTTTTATAATATTTTAATATAGGTATCGACATTGATAAAAACCAATATAACGCTTATAATTACTCGTAATAGACTGGAATTTTTTAAAAGTTCGGTTGGGGGAAGTATTCAACTATGGAAAATAAATATAACAGAAAGATAACATCGGGAATCAGTACGGAGCAATTGGTGCTTTTGGTATGTACGTTATATTTTATAGGTATGTCCGTAGTGGCCCTCATACAGCAATGGCCGGGCTGGATATCGATTGTTATTACAGTTGGTCTTGTATTGGGCTGGGCTCTTTCCTGGCTTGAAGTCGGATCGTCAAAATTCAGGGCCTATGTTCATACGTTCATAGCCATGATAGATTTTACCATTTATGCCTTTATGAGTCCGTCTCTTTCTAATGTTCTTCCGACGTTGTGTGCATTTATGATCCTTTTCAGTCTTACAAATATCCCCGAAGTTCTTTATATGATAATGGCCGACACCATTTTTGTGATACTTGCACATCTGATGATCTTAAACACCATAGATTTGAGCACATCGGCAGAGATCATAAGGTTCACATTACAGATACTTTCCATTATTACCCTTGAATTCATAATCTTCATAATGATAAAAAACCGAAGCAGCAGGGATGAGGCGATAAGACATACCATAGAAAAGCTGAGGGAGACAGAGCAGAGCAAGAATGATTTCATAACAAACATATCCCACGAGATCCGCACCCCTATCAATACAATAGAAGGAATGGGGGAAATGCTGCTCAGAGACGACCTTACCCCCGAGGAACGAGAGAAGGTTCTGAATATTACCCAGGCCGGAAGGATTCTTCTCAAAAGTGTAAATGATACCATAGATTTTACCGAATTAAATACGGGAAAAACGGTTTCGGAAGAAGAAGCGTATGAGTTTTCTTCGATGATAAACGACGTAATAAACAAGGCTCTTGCTCAGATCGGGCCTAAAAACATTCAGCTGATCGTGGATTGCGATCCTTTCATTCCCCAGACACTGGTGGGGGATGAGCAGAAGATCCGCAGGATAATCCTCTGTCTTATGGAAAATGCCATCAAGTTTACAAAGATCGGGGGAGTTATTCTTACAATCGGGTTCAGACGGGAAAGCTATGGATGTAATCTTGTATTTTCGATAAAAGACACGGGTATAGGGATAAAAGATGAAGATAAGGACAAGATCTTTTCTACGTATAATCAGCTTGATACCGGGCGTGACAGGCATGGCGAAGGAATCGGACTTGGTCTTGTTATCGCTAAAAAGATGGCAACGCTTTTAAACGGGTTTATAAGCTTTCAAAGCGAATACGGGAACGGAACTGAATTTAATGTGACGATCCCGCAGAGAATTAAGGATAAATCGCCGTATCTTTCGATCGATAGTCCCGAAAAGATGAGGATACTGATCCATTGTACCGAAAGTGATGCGGACAGACATCCCATGCGCACGGAAAAGGTAATAAGATTTGTTGAAGATTTCAGTAAACTTGGTATAGTTGTGCGGCATACCTCCAGTATGGATGAACTGAAAAGCTCTCTTATGCATATTTCGGATTTTTCCCATATTTTTGTGTATGGTCTTGATTATTCGATAAATAAGGATTTTTTTGATGAACTGGCCGACAGGATATCCGTAATAATAATATCACCACCAAGATGGAAGGTAACGCCGGGGGAGAATGTCAGGATAATATATGAGCCCTTTTATACGGCTACGTTCGTACATGCCATAAACGATGATAAAGTGCTGCAGTATCAGGATGGTACCTTAGTTCATGGCGGAGGTTTTGCGGCACCGGAGGCGACAGCACTGATAGTAGACGATAACCTTATGAATATAAAGGTTGCCGAGAGCATACTTGAAAAATATGAGATAAAGGCAGAACGTGCGCTTAGCGGGCGTGAGGCGCTTGAAAAGCTCTCGAATACACATTACGATCTCATCTTTATGGACCACATGATGCCTGAAATGGACGGAATTGAAACCGGCCGGCGGATCAGGCAGAAGAGCGGCGACTATTATAAAAATGTTCCGATGATAGCATTAACCGCAAACGGTACGGCCGAGGCGAGAGAGCTGTTTTTGACCAACGGATTTCAGGATTTTATTGCAAAGCCCATAGATTTAAACCTTATGGAGAGGGTGCTTAAAAGACGTCTGCCGTCAGATAAGATCAGGAAAAAAGACAGATCGGTCAACGGAAATCTTAATATGTCCGAGGCCTTTGAAGAGGTGCCGAAGCAGCCGGTGGCACAGATAGACAGGGCGTTGGGTATTCATTATTCCGGAGACGATGCCGAACTTTATGCGGAGCTTTTGGAAGTATTCAAGGATTCCATAGAGGAAACCAGTGAAAAGATCAACAGCTGCTATAAGGAAAAAGATTGGGAGAATTATCGGATTCTTGTGCATTCACTGAAAAGTAATTCCAGGGGTATAGGTGCACAAAAACTTTCGGAGGCTGCCGAAGCAGTTGAAAAGGCCTGCAAGATAAACGAGATAACGTACGTTGAAAGTCATCACGAAGAGCTAATGGAGATGTATGATCTTGTAAAACAGGAGCTTGAAAATGATAAATAAGAATGTCACGATAGGTTTACATAATTTATACGCTGCGGAGGAATCTTGTTGAAAGCTTTTTTTAAACAATTATATGGAAATTCCAGTCCCATACGAGAAAGACTGTTCAGAATAATATGTTCGATGGCAAGTGTAGCCTGTATTTTTGCTTTTGTGATGGCCTCGATATTCGGTGAAAGCCTGCTTGCAACATTCCCACTTTTAGTAGCGATTGTTATGCTTGCGATCATGGTTTATGTTTCTTATAAAAAACATCTCTATGAGGGCTCGTCCATAATAATCATTGTCCTGATGAATATGTTTTTCTTTCCATTATCCTTTTTTACATCAGGCGGAGTTAACAGCGGAATTGCCGTCTGGTTTGTTCTGGGTATAGTATTTGTCTTTATGCTGTCAAGCGGAAAGCTGTTCTATATTCTGCTTTTTACCAGTCTTGTTACATTCGTGGCCTGTTATTTTGTCGGATTTTTTTATCCGGAGCTAATAATCCCTCTCGGAGACAGGGCTACAGTGTTCTCGGATTCGGCTGTGACGATGCTTATCGTTGCGATTACCATAGGTGTAATAATCAGATTCCAGACCAGGGTTTATGAGGATCAGCATGCCCTGAGTGAACAGCAGAAAAAACAGATAGAAGAGCTGAGCAACGCAAGAAGCAGGTTCTTTGCAAATATGTCACATGAGATCCGTACTCCCATTAACACAATAGTCGGTCTTAACGAGATGACCCTGCGTTCCGAGGAGCTTACGGATGATATAAAGGAAAACTCCCTGTATATTCAGTCGGCAAGTAAATCACTTCTGTCACTGGTAAACGATATTCTGGACCTGTCCAAGATGGAAGCGGGAAGCATGAAGATAATCGAGGGAGTGTATTCGCCGGCAAGGCTTATGCGTGAGGTCATAAATATGACCCGTGTAAATGCGCATCAGAAAAACCTTGAGTTTAATATAAGTATCACCGAAAAGCTTCCGGTGAGTCTTAACGGAGATGAAATGCGAATAAAACAGATTCTTTTGAATCTGCTTTCAAATGCCGTAAAGTATACGGATAAGGGCAGTGTAACGCTGAGGGTAACCGTGGAATATCCGGAAAATGCAAGGGATGAAAAGGATAAGATGATACTTACCGTACAGGTTACTGATACAGGTATTGGTATCAAAAAGGAAGATCTTAAGGAACTGTTCAACAATTTTGTCAGGTTTGATGCAAACAGAAATAAGGGCATACAAGGAACAGGCCTGGGACTTGCCATATCAAAGCAGTTATCCGAGCTGATGGGAGGAAGCATCACGGTTGACAGCGTGTATAAGAGCGGTTCAACCTTTACCTTAACGCTCCCGCAGGAAGTGATAGATGGTACGGAAACAGGAGACTTTGCTATGGCAGCCAAGCTTGACGGTTCGGATGAAAACCGCTACACCAAGCTGTTTACCGCGCCTGATGCCCAGATCCTCGTGGTAGACGACAACAGGATGAACAGGATCGTTGTTCAGAAGCTTTTAAGAGCTACCAAGGTGCATGTAGATCTGGCAGACAGCGGAAAAGAGGCACTCAATCTTATAAAGCAGAAGAGGTATGATCT
>JAILOD010000086.1 GCA_024691015.1 Lachnospiraceae bacterium | reverse complement strand
CTGGCATACTCACCCTTCTCGTTCATAATGATCTCGAAGTTCTTTGTAGCCTCGTAAAACTCCATATATTCATAATAAACCTGAATGTTTTTTTCCTCACTCTTTAAAGGGATCAGCCTTGTGACATCGGCCGGGATGTATTCTGTTCCAATATATTTTGAAACAGAAACTCTTTTGTTCCCTTCTAATACATAATAATTGTTCAGATATTCATAAACCTTGATCGCGGTATTAACACCCTCTGTCTGAAGTGCATCATAAAGATTTGACCACTTAACTCCAAACTCGCTGTCAGCCTGAAAGATGGGCATGAAATTTGAGGCAAAGGCATTATTTCTGTCCTCGCTTTTATTCCCCTTTATCATTGAAATGGGAAGCTCTATAACGCCAAGTGCGCTCTCTCCCGCTATTTCCGACTGGTCCAGGAAGCTGTCCAGAACCGGCAGATAGGGTGATTCACCTCTCGCTTTCGCTCTTCTTACAGCACTGTCACCAAGTTTTTTTGCATCCATATAATCCTGTCTCATAAACCACCTCGTTCTTTAAAACTGAATATCTTTAAACTTTTTGCACCTTTTTCTGTATAAATAAAGTAAGCATTCCCACCCCGACAAACAGCAGGAACAAAAATACCATAATATAAGCCACGCCGACTCCGACCGTAGTGGACGAAAGCGTATCAGGGCGAAAACCGAACCAGGAGCAGGGCGCATCAAAATTCAGGAAATTATACGGCATCCTCATCTCTCTCCAGCGCATACCCATAACAGGCCCCAGAAGGAGTGAATAAAACAGATAAAACAGCGGAAAAGCCGTAAATATCAGTTTTTTAAAGCCTTTTAATTCCACCGGCTCGTCATATAAGATATAATCGAAAAGAGCACAGAGCGGACAGATAACATGTGCCGCAAGGCTGCTGAACGCCTCCTTAGCATAGGCTCCGAAAAAGCCTCTGGGATCTGTCGGTGCAAGGATCACAAGATAGATAAGAAAGGTTATCGTTATCGCATTTGTGGCAAGCATCTTTACAACAGTAAAGGCTTTTCCTCTTTTCCTTCCGGTAAAGATAAAAAATATGGATACCGCCATCATTATCATTACCCAGATATTTGACAGCACGGTAAAATAGCTGAAATTCCTGAAGCCATGCCACAAAATGCTAAGAAATGTATTGTAAAAAGCAGCCAGAAAAGCCCCAATCTCAAGGAGCAGTCTAAGCTTATATCTTTCCTTATCAGTCTCCATATACTTAACCATCCTGTTGAATTATACTAACAACCTCGTCTTTATGCTTCAGAAAAATATCCGCCAGCGTCGGATCAAAATGAGAACCGGCATCGGCCTTAATGATATCAAAAGCATCCTCCACGGGAAATGCATCCTTATAACAGCGCTTTGATATCAATGCATCAAAAACATCGGCAACGGCCATAATACGAGCCGCAACCGGGATATTTCTTTCCGAAAGCCCTTCGGGATAACCCTGTCCGTTCCATTTTTCGTGGTGATACCTTGCAACATCCTGCGCTATATGAATGTATTCCTTCTCTTCGATGCCTTCAAGAACCTCGCTTACGATAACGCCTCCCTTTTCGGCATGGGTTTTCATTATATCATACTCTTCTTTTGTGAGCTTTCCGGGCTTCTGCAGAATACTGTCCGGTACCTGTATCTTTCCGATATCGTGCATTGGAGCCGCCTTGGTCAGAAGCTCCACGAAATCCGCATCTATTACAGAGCTCTCATACCCCTGCTCAAGAGCATATTTGGAGATAAGCGCAACAAAGGCGGAGGTCCGTTTTACATGTAAGCCGGTATCTCCGTCCCTGTTTTCAATAAGGTTTGCAAGCCCTATTATCGTATTGTCCTGAATCTCCATCAGCCGCCTGCTGTGCTCGATAAGCTCTTCCTTTTTCAGCTCAAGCTCATCTTCAAGGCTCTTTCTGTATTTATCCATGGAAGAGGTGATCCGAAAGCACTGCCTGAGAACGAAAATAACCACCAGAACAATAAATATAATAAAGACCACCGCATTTCTTCTGGCCGATATTATACTTTTTTCCAGGTCGGCCTTGGCAGCCTGAAGGTCCATATCCACAAGCACCTTCATCTTTACGATGCTGTCGTTAACCCCGTTTATATTGCCCGTCATAACGGTGCTGATATAATAATCCGCCGTGTTTTTCTCGTTATTCGAGCTTAAGCGGAAAACATTGTCGACATTATCAAGATACCCCAGTGCATTGGTATAGAGAGCATGATAAATCTCCTTCTCTTCACCATCTTCTATGGTATCTTCAAGCTCCATAATGGTTCTGGTAACAGCATTTCTGATAAAGGATTCTTCTTTTTCTATCCTCCACATCTCATATTGATCCGGACATTTCAGATGATTTAACAGAAGTGTCTGGTCACGGTATAAAAGAGCCCGTATTTCATCCATCAGCTCCTTTTGTTCGTATCCGGCTGCAATAACAGATTCATATTTTTTTGAAATATCATCCACTTTATAGGTTAAGTAAACCACACCTGCTATGCCAATAAGACCTACCAGGAGAACAAGTAAGATTATTTTCTGAGTACTTTTATTGATCAGAGCCTTCTTCATCAGCTACAGGTGCCTCTATTTCTTCTACAGCCGTATCCAGAAGCTCCTGGATATCCCTGTTGTCCGGATTTCCGGCTGCGATAGATGTTCCCAACAGTGCTGCGGCATCCCAGAAGGGATCGCCCACATCCTGAGTATAACCGAATTTCGCCTGCATTGCCAATGCCGCAACGGCAGGAGACGCCTTCACTTCTTCCGAAGAAGCGGCCTCCACATTGGCCGGACAGTCTCCGACCATCTTAAACCGCTTAAGCTGAATATCCTTGCTGGTAATAAACTTAGCCAGCTCCATAGCCCAATGCGGCTCCTTAGTGCGTGCATTCACGCCGGCCAGCTTATATCCGGTAAACGAACACATCTGTGCGGGTGTGCCTTTAAGGTCAAACTCAGGCAGCTTGGTCGCCTTCATTTTATCACCCCAGACGCCTTCCACGGCTTCGGCATTCCAGGGCCCGTTAACGCCGGCTATTATCGACCCGTCCTTAACACCGCTCACAAAGCCATCATCCGTCGTGGATAAAAACGCCGGATCCGTTGTATATTTCAACAGGCTTTCAACAACGTCCACGCCCTTAACCGGTGTATCCGTTGCATTCCAGTTACAGATATTCTTTTTTGCCTTGTTATCATAGGTGATATCCAGGCCGCCGCCCTTGAAAAACGAGTAAAGATACCAGCCTTCAGCTATCTGCATGGAAAACTTCTTCCCGTTTTCCCCGGCAACCTCCAGGATCCGGTCCAGACTTTTTACATCTTCATCTGACAGATAATCACTGTTGTAATATAAAAAGTAACCGTTTCCGGCGGTCTCCGGATAAGCGTAAAGCTTTCCGTCTCTCATCGAGGACTTGGCCGCGCCGGTTTCAGGCCCGCCGACTGCGGCAATGACCTCATCCGCATTTTCGGTGATCTCCAGAAGAGCCCCACCGTTATATAAGTCATCAAACTGGTCATCGGCAAATACGAAAATGTCCGCAGCAGAATCTATATCCGCAAGAACAGTCTTCTTACAGCTGATCTCGCTTTCCGTTCCGTATGAAAACTCAAACTGCGCCTCGTCCTTATGAAGCTCTTCAAATTCACCGAGCGACTCCTGTAAAAGCTCGAGACTTGAATCATCGCACCAGAGCTCCAGCTTCACCTTTTCACTTCCGGCTTTTTCATTATTACCCGACATCCCACAGGAGGTCAGAATAAGAGAAACCGTCAAAACAAACGGTAAAACAAGCTTCTTAGAATAACGAATCATCATCTCCTCCAAGAGCCCCGCTATCGTCCCAGTTACTGTCCCCAATATCCTGTGCAGGGTTCGGATCATCCTTTATCTCGGGCTTTTTCTTTCCCTTCTTCACAGCATTTTGCTCTTCCTCCGGAAGCTTTGAGATCTCACGTATCTCCTCAACAAGCTCCTTATACATTCCCTCACCGGTTTCGCCCCTCTTCTTCCAGAAGCTCTCCGCTCCCTTGTCTATGAGCTCAAACTCCTTCTCAAGATTCTTTTTAACGGTGCTTACCAGCTTCTTCTCGTTTTTGTCTTTTTCGCTGACGGCGTTCACACCTGCTAAATAGGTATCGGCATTCTCCATTGCTCTCGAATAATGCAGCTTAAGGGTTTCCACGCTGCCTTCCCTGTCGCCCATTTCAATACGCGTCTCCATAAGAGAATTAAGCTTCACCATTGAATTCTTAAGCGGCTCCATAAATCTGTATGCATTGCTGTTAAGCGTATTCTTCCCGCTTTTCTCTTTATGTGTCTCAGCAAACGGATTTTTCTGCCTGTTAAGGTTCGCATTCGCATAAGGGTTATCACTCATCTGGGAATTTACTGCACTCTTATGCGCCATGCTGTAAGGGTTTTCGGCCATCATACGCTCGCTGTGGCTCTCACCCTCCGATTCATTAATTGCCTTTTTCTTCTTTTTATCCTTGTACTGAAAAAGATCTCCTGCCTGTTCTGCCATTTTTTCCTCCACCTTTTCTATGATCATTCATCGTCATCGGGACCCAGAATGGAACCAAGATCCTCCAGATCGATCAGCTTTTTCATATCGTCCTTCTTCTTAGCCTCTTTCTTTTGCTTGTCCTTCACCTTTTTATCAGCCTTCTTCTTAGCCTCCTCTGTTTTCTTATCTTCGGCGTCCTTTGCGTCTTTGGCTTTCTTTTCCGCGTCGGCCTTTTTCTTTTCTTCGTCGGCTTTCTTCTTTTCTTCGTCGGCTTTCTTCTTTTCTTCATCGGCCTTCTTCTTTGCCTCATCGGCCTTACGCTTTTCTTCTGCCTTCTTTTCCCTGGCTATGCGCTTCTCTTCAGCCTTCTTTTCGTCAGCCTGCCTCTTCTCTTCTTCTTTTTTCGCCTGTTCAGCCTCCAGCTTCTCTTTCAATTTACGCATTTCTTCGGCTCTCTGCTTCTCACGTTCATGCGTACGAAGATCGTTCTGGACATTCTGGAGCTTCTGCTGCTGTTTAACGCTCAGAATATAAAGCTTCTTCCAGACCACGGGGAGACTTAGCGTTTCGAAATATTTCAGTTCATCCTCCGTAAGATATTCATCAGGGTTTAAGCCTGCCTCAACCTTACTCCTTATTTCCTTGAACCTCGCCATTGTTATAAGCGTTCTTATCGACTCAAGCTTTTTACCGAACTGAAATTGTTCCTCCATAAACTGATCGTATTTTCCTTCGGCTTTTTTCGCATTCTTTATGAGCCTGATATAAGGTTCTCCTTTGGAATTCCTCATATACTGAAGCTTTTTAACCGCCTTGGCACGATTAAGGATGTTGACCCCGTTGGTAACGATACTACTGTACTCGGCTACAGCAAGATTTCCCTGAAGGAAATCCTTAAAGAAAGGATCATTACCGTCCTTATCACCTATAATCTTTCCAAACTCACTGTTCACAACCTTATGAAGATCTTCTACCTGCTTTGAAACCTCCTCCAGATTGGCCGCGTCGTCCGCACCTGCCTCATCCGGCTTTTCCTTTTTAAGATCAGCCTCGAATTTGGGAAGCACCTGCTTCAGAAGGTCTTCAATTTTATTGCCTTCGTATATGTCTATCCCGGAAACCAGAGCTTTCTGAACCTCAAACTCTCCCTGCGGAGTCGCGATCCACTTAAGAAATTTAGCCTTATCAAGTTTTTTCTTTGAAACATTGGCAAGCTTATCCGCCATCAGGTTGTTTCTGCTGTTTATGCTCATCCGGTCTCCGCTTAAACTGCTGTTCATGACCCTTATGGCTGTAGCTTCCTCGGAGTTGTCGATATATTTAGCCCTCTCTAAAACAGAAAGCCTTCCCTTGTATTCATCACGTATAAACTGTGCGCCGGCCGTAAGTTCCGCATTATTATAGATATTATTAAGCAGGCTCATATAATTTTCGGCTCTCTGCGTTATGAGTGAAAACCTGTCCTTTGCCTGTTCATATGACGCCTCTACATAGCGGTTAAGCGAAGCTCTTCCCTTTAATGTATTGTTTTCCCTGATCTTTTCATAACCGTCCAGCTGCACCTGCATTTTATCTACAAGGTCGGAAAGCATCAGTATGTCCTGATGAACCGGCTCAAGAAGGGATTTAAACTCCTCAAATTTATCGGCATGATCTTTTTTCAGCTGTTGGGACATACCGGATATTCCGAGCTTATCCTTTACCTTAAGTTTTTCCTTATCGATGTATTTTTTCAGTTCATTGTCTAATTCCTGCTTGAAGTAGGCCTCTCTCTTTTGGGTCTTTAACTTAAGATTTTCCTGATGCTGACTGTAATACTGGCTTGTTGCGGTCTCGGCCTCACTTATCTTCTTTTTCTCATATATCTTGTCGAAATCGATCTCGTTTACAGCGTCAGTGGTCCTGTCCACATTGACAAACTCATCGCTTGATGTACTGTACAAAATCTTGTTTTTTTCAAGAATGTGCTTCATGTCGGAGTCCAGCGATACCGCCATGATATTTGCCATCTGTATAAAGTATTTATTATCCCCTGCCTCAGCAACTCCTGCAGGTTTGAATGTCTTTTGTTCTCCCTCTCCTTCAAAGGAATCCGCATAGCCGAACAGGTGCCTCAGTTCAACGAACATTGGGGAATTCTCCATTCCCGGTTCATATTTCGTCACCTGCTTCATCAGATTTCTTATGGTGTTAAACTTATCCTTTATCTGCTTTATAAGCGCAAAGTTTGCGACCATGTTTTGTGGATCGAAAAGAGTTGCATCATATTCATCAGAGGTATGGATTATATCCTGAATTGTCTGAGTTATGACCAGTGCCGGATTGTCCTTCAGCGAATCAATATAGTTCAAAAATTGCGTCTTGGAAGCATTGGTAAAGCTGATGGCCTCGGTCATTACACCGCTGTCCGCCTGATTTATGTCCCTCTGCTTAACCTCAAGCTCGGGAGCAAGCTTTAAAATAGTGTCTTCAAAACCCGCATCCAAAAGCTTCTGTATGGTTTGCTGCTGCTCCGGTTTCCAACCCTTTATGGCCTCCCTGAAAACACCCTTTTTAAGCGTTTCCGCCTTATGAAGCTCCGCAACTCCGCGCATTATGGCGAGAGTATCACCGGTGAGTTCTTTCTCCTTTGGATTAACCATTAATCCTATATCCTCTTTAATACAGGTCTCATTGAAGGCTCCCGCATATCTTGAAGCATATAATCCGGCTCTCTTTGTCCTGTAGTAAGTCGTTTTATGATTCATGACATGTTCAGAGTTGTCCGAACGGTAAAGCTCTCCGAAAAGCTTATCCGATTCGTAAGGATTATGTTTCACATGGCGCTTGTTTGCGGGGATATTGTATATCTGCCGGTATTCCTTGATATCAAAAATATCCTGGTAGGTATCGTTCTTATAGAACTGATACTGGCTTTCAAGCTGAGTATTGGCAAATTCCTTATTGGTCTTCAGCCTTTCAAACTCCAGATCCTGCTGAATCTGGATCGGCCCCATCATCTGCTGTATATTATCTTTTGTACGGGTTAAACTGTCCATATTTCACTTCCTTATAAATTGATCGATACTCTGATTTCATCCTTCTTATTCCGCATAATAGAATTCTTCGTCAAGATCCATAAAAGCGTTGACCTCTCTCTCGGCCTGAACATTAGATGACTTTTCTATGATACCGGTAAGAAAACGGTTTCTCGAAAAAGCTCTTATCCTTGTCTTATCAGGGAAATTGACCTTTAAATTCTTATATGCGCCGCCAAGCAGCTCGATCGGTGCCATAATGTTTTTACTCCCCATATAAAACAGGTCCACGTGGATCACATTTTTTCCCATTTCCCTTAAAAGAATGAGCCCAAGAGGTTCCCCGTTTTCCATATATACGAGGCTATGGTCCATAAGGTACTTTTTTTCGTCAAGCGGAAGCTTCACAAGGATGATCCCGGCATTCTTTATATTGTTGTAAAGCACGGCTCTAAGCCCTTCTGAAAGCTTCGAAAGTCTCTTTATATGCCGCATCCTTCTGTGATCCAAAACCTCACTGTCGGCTTCACCCATCGTGAAATTAAAGTTCACTCTTCCGGAATCCTCAAATTCAAAACCCGGAAGTGAGGTTACCTCTTTGTATATCTCCATTTCGTTCTCAAAATAATTTGCGCTTATGCTCTTAAAGCCCTCGTCGTGAAGTGCCATAAATGTAAAAATGAGCTCCGTATCAAAAAGCGCCTGCCCCGCAAACTGCGGAAGCAGATCGAAATGCACGAGTTCAAGAGCCTTACCCATCTCGGCAAACATCATTATGCCGCAGGCAACGCCCTCATCCTCAAGCCCGTATATCCTCAGCCTCTCATACCCCTGAAGTACCCCTTCCGGTATGAATAAGGCATATCTTTCCAGTTCTTCTCCGTCAATCCTGTTTATACTTGCCACTTTTTCACCCTCTTTATTGATCATTTAAAACAAAACACAGACAGGTGAGATCATCCGACTGCTCCGCTCCCTTTGTAAAAGCGGTAACGGCATCTCTCATGTTCTCTATTATCAGTTCCGGATCCGTATCCTTTATGGAGTTTATCGCATCCATCATCCTGTCGTTTCCGAAAAGCTCACCCTCTGCATTAGCGGCCTCCGGTATGCCGTCCGTGTAAACAAATATCCTGTCTCCGGGAAGAAGCTCGGTTTCCCCGACAGCATAATCATATTCAAATATGCCGCAGGCGATATCGTGATCCTCAATTTCAAGGGTATACTTCCCTTCATTCTTTTTATAGATAATGGGATATTCATGACCCGCATTACTGTAACGCAGCTTATTTGTTTTCAGATCATAAATTCCTATCCAGATGGTAACAAAAAGATTCGCCTTATTATCCTGCAGATGAAGATTGAGCTCGTTTAATATCTCATTCGGCTCTTTAAAATGCCTTGCCGTATTTTTAACGATGGTCGAACAGATGAGCATAAACATTGCTCCGGGAATGCCCTTACCGGCAACATCCGCGATCAGAAGACAGACCCTGTCCTCACCGATCATGAAATAATCATAGAAATCTCCTCCGACCTCCTTCGCCGCATCCATATGAGCAAACAGCGAAAACGGTTTGCCTTCGCAGAATTCCTCAAAATTCACCGGCAGATTTCCGTTCTGAATATCCATGGCTATATTCATTTCAGCCTGCTGTTTTTCCTTTTCAGCAGCAACAGCGGCAACTTCTTTTGTATATTCCTCTATTCTCTTTGACATCTCATCAAAGGAAGTAGCGAGGTGATAGAGCTCATCATCGCTCTTAAATGCAGCGTAATCCAGCTCGTAATTACCCTTTTCATAGCTCTCTGTTGCATTTATCAGAGCCTCAACAGGTTTTACAACATTCAGCTGCAGGTTTCTGTTTGTAAAATAGATGATAAGCAAAAGGAGCAGCAGGAACATAAGTCCCGAATCTCCCGTTATGAACAGGGCATCCATTAAAACATTGAATATGGAGCTCTCTCCGATAACGACGCCTATGATCTCTCCGTCCTTATCTCTGGCCTGGTCCCAGCTCATAAAGGCCGGTACCCCGAGAAGCTTATCATTCGTAAGACCGTTATAATATGTATCTACCGTTCCTGTTCTTATCTGTTCGGCAAGAGCCGGCGGAAGCTGTGAAAACGGTATCTCATCTCCCTCTTTTAAGTCACGCGGCGGAGTATAATCTTTATAATTGGCTGCATGCATAACAACCGGAACCTCTCCGGTTATATCGATTATTAAAATACGGGACATTCCTTTAAAAGCATCCACCATAAAATTGAGGTGATCCTGCTGCGGAACAGCATAGTCCCTTTCATAATCATATCCCTTGCTTTTATAATATTCGATCATTTCGGGTTTATCATGATAACTGATAAACTCATCACTTACACATATAGTGGAGACACAATTCTCCATTGAATTTGTATAAGTTATGTATGTGACATAGCCTGCAGTAAAAAATATCGTAAGTACAAGGATTATACCCATCAGTATCATACGCTTGAACAGTGTTGCGGATATCCATTTACTGATATTTCGGGGTTTTCTTACAATATTTTTATTATCACCCTGTTTGTTGAAAATATTGGACATTAAACAGCTTCTCCTTCTTGTCCGACATTCATCTCACGCATAGATGGAATAAACAATACCGCTATACAACCGCCTGCGCTTAAAAAGGCTATTACAAATATCCATATCCTTGCGGAAAAAAGCTTTCCTGCCGTGGAATACTTCCTTATGGTAGCACTGCCTGCAGTAGAAGCTGTGTTTCCCTCATTTGTGATCGCATTTACCGTAGTCTCCTCAGTCTCCTCCGCTACAGCCCTGCTTAACGGATGAAGTATCACTGTGTACTCAGATGCGTGTTCAAAATCAAATGAAGCAAGCCCGGCATCATTCACTTCAGACGAAGCAGTCTTCTCAAGCTTTCCGCCTTCCTTGTTGTAATAATACAGATCGGCCCCCATACCCGCATTGGACTTATCCATTTCCACCATGAGTGTTGCCTTAAAACCGAAGTCTCCGTCGTGCTTTAAGGTAAGCTCCGTATGCGGATAAACATCGGCCAGTTTTATTATATCATCTTCGGGTATGCTGCTGTCATTTTTCTTTACACCCAGATCAACGTCCTTAAGTGCTGACTTATCCGAACTTATATTCTTACCGTTTATTTTCCATAAAGCACCGCTGACAAGCTTAAAGGTAACAGTCACATCCTTTCCTGACATTGCGGATGTAATGCTCTTTGGCAGGACTGTCTCGCCCGACATATCCACCTCTATCTTATCTCCGGCAGCCGCATTATTTATCTGCTCTTCTATCTTGGACCAGCCCGAGGTTTTTTCCTTACCGGTTTCTACATTTCCCGTAGCATCGTCTATATAGGGCTTTCCCTTGATATCCGATGAATCGCCCTTCTTTGCCTTGTCGGAGCTTGCGCTGTCTTTTTTCTTTGCATCGCTTCCTCCGGCTGCTCCGTTAGAAGCCTTATCCGCTGCTGCCTTAGAGGCGTCAGTGGAAGATGATGATGCATCAGCACCTCCTCCGCCTATGGATGAAGGAGCCGTATAATCCTTGCTCTTAACCTCGGAAATATTCCCGGCCTTATCTTTAATTACCGCATAGATCGTGTATTTCTGTCCGCCCGTAAGGCCCTTTAAAACCACCTTTTCAGTTTTGGACTTTGTTCCACCCGAAACCACGGCCTTTGCATCGGGAGCACTCTCTCCGCTCTTAATTGCAACCGCATAATATGAATCGATGCCGCTAAGCTCATCACTTCCCTTTACCGTTACCTCGACATTGCTTCCGGACTCATCTGGTTTAACATCCTTTACCAGAGGTTTTATGGTATCGTAGATCAAAGCCCTTGTGCCGATCAGCTTGACATTTCCCGCAACATCGGTTACACAGGCATATACGAAAAGCGCTTCATTCTGCTTAAGAGTCGGCTTTTTCTTCTTGTTGTAGGTCTTCCATTTACCATCCGCAACCTTTAAGAGCTTACTTTCATTTGTGTACTGCTCATCCGAGCAGAAATAAGCGATGGTATCAACTCCCGATAATTTGTCGGAGGCACTTATTTCTATATCTCTCGATTCATTTATATATAAACCCGGATCGTCGGAGGTCTCTAGTTTCTTTGTACTGTAATCATCCTCAACCTTTATCTTTGCCGAGGGTGCGTCTTTATCGATGTTTACGGTCACGGTTACGGGTGTGGATTTCACCAGTCCCTTGTCAATATTCTTAAAGTACAGGACCTTGCTTACGTTTTTCCCGCTTCCGGTTATCGAATAGCTTGAGTTAAAGCCCTCAGAGGCGCTGTCGCTTACCTTAAAGCCGTCTGCCGTGATCTCTACAGCGTCATTGTACCAGGACTCCTTTTCATCATCTCCGTTATACAGAAGGGTGATGTCCGGGTCGTATATCGATATCTTAAATTTTCTCTCAACACTGCCGGTAAAATTGCCGATACCGGTAATGGTTGCAGTTCCTGTCTCTCCTACAGTCGTATTATTCGAATAACTAACGGTATAATCTTCTCCTCTTGTGAGCGTTTCCCCGTTATAGGTGACCACCGGCTCGGGCTCTGCCTTACCGGATACAAGGGAGGCTTCCTCGTCAAGCTCTACCATTGATGCGGCGAGTTGTCTCTGGTAGACCTCACATTCCAGGGTAATAAACTTATTTTCGTAATTGCCTTTACCAATGATATAAACTTCGATACTGTAGGTTCCCGCATCGGTGATAGTCGGAATAGTCGTTGTTAGGGCTTCGCCGTCAATGCCGTAGGCTATCCTTTCCACCCGTCCGCTCGTTGCACCGGCTGCTGTCATATCGGTGCCATCAACCGTGAGAGTCGAAACGGCATTATGGGATACGCCGTCGTAATAGCCCTTGTAGGCATCCACGGAAACACTGATAGGATCTCCGGCACTCAGATTAACGCTTACGGTGTAGGGTTTTTGCGAAACAATCCCGCTGTTGTCATCCTTAAAATAAAACTGTTTTGAAATATCACCCGTTCCCACCGCGCTGGTACGCAGAATATAATGCTCAGTGAAAGGCCCGTTTGCACTTAATGAAAGCTTTAAGCCTGATGCCGAAAGGTCTACCTCACTCTTGTAGGTATTTTCTTTTTTTGTATTTCCGTTATAGAGCATACGTGCAAGAGGATCTATCTCCGTCCAGGATTTGGTGATAGTGCCGCTTAAGGGCGGACGGTCTGTAAAATTTGATACATTATATGACGTATCTCCCGGCTCTATACCCTTAAAAGTATAAGAAGCCGTTCCGTTGGAGTCTCTTCCGTTT
>JAILOD010000115.1 GCA_024691015.1 Lachnospiraceae bacterium | reverse complement strand
TCGCCGTCTTATAAGAAGGGCTGTCCGTCACGGAAGGATCTTAAGTCTGGGTAAGAACGAGCTTATTGAGATCGCAAAGATCTATATAGACAACATTTATAAGAACAGCTTCCCTCTGCTTACAAAGAACAGGGAATTCATCATTAAAGAGCTTACGAGAGAGATCGAGAGATTTGAGGCTACCATCGAAAACGGTATGAAGGAAATGACCAAGATCCTCGATGAGAAAAAAGCCGCTAAGGAAAAAGAGATTGATGGCGCAGCTGCCTTCTATCTGTACGATACCTTTGGCTTCCCGTTAGAGCTTACCATTGAGATGGCTGCGGAAGACGGTCTTGTCGTTGATGAAGAAGGCTTTAAAACAGCCATGGAAGAGCAGAAGAAAAAGGCAAGAGAGGGAAAGAGCTTTGCGGCTGACCTTTCCAATTCATTTGCCATTTATGATGAGCTTCCCGAAAATGCACAGAGTGAATTTACGGGCTATGATGAGATAGAATCGGAAGGCAGTATCATTGCCCTTTCCGATAACGAAAAGCTTCTCGATGAAATGAACGCCGATACGGAAGGCGTTATCATTACCGATGTTACCCCGTTCTACGGCACCATGGGCGGACAGAAGGGCGACAGAGGCGTTATAAAAAGCGGTAATGCCGAGTTCGAAGTGTTTGAGACCGTGCATATCCCCGGAGGCCGTATCGGCCACGTAGGCAAGGTTGTAAGCGGAACCTTTAAAAAGGGCGAAAAGGTTGAGCTTATGGTAGATAAAGAGGAGCGTCAGGCTACCTGCAGAAACCATTCAGCAACACATCTTCTCCAGAAGGCCCTTCAGGATGTTCTTGGAGACCACGTTGAGCAGTCCGGTTCATATCAGGATGAGGGCAAAACAAGATTTGACTTTACCCATCACGAGGCTATGACGGCCGAAGAGCTTAAAAAGGTTGAAAAAGAGGTTAACGAGAAGATCTCGGAGTGCTTAAGCGTTGATACGAAGATCATGAGTCTCGAGGATGCAAAGCAGTCCGGAGCAATGGCGCTTTTCGGAGAGAAGTATGCCGATGAGGTCAGGGTTGTCGGAATGGGTGACTTTTCAAAGGAGCTCTGCGGCGGAACCCACGTTAAGAATACCGGAGAGATAAAGGTCTTTAAGATCCTTTCAGAGTCCGGCGTTGCGGCGGGCATCAGAAGAATAGAGGCAATAACCGGCGATAATGTTCTGGATTATTATGAGGCAATGGAAGAAAAATACAATGAACTTGCAAAGAATCTGAAAACCTCTTCCTACAATCTTGCCGAGAAGATCACGAACATGTATGAAGAAAACGAGAATCTCAAGAAGGAGCTTGAAAAGATCAAGAAGCAGAATGCTTTAAATGCCGTGGGAGATGCTACAAATAACGTTGTAGAGGTAAAGGGCGTAAAGCTTCTGGCCGCAAATGTTCCCAATATGGATATGAACGGTTTAAGAGATCTTTCAGATAAATTCAAGGCAGAGATAAAAGAAGGTGTTGTAGTTCTTCTGTCAGAGATAGAGGGTAAGGTTTCAATAGTAGTTACCGCAACGGATGAAGCTATGAAAAAGGGAGTCCATTCGGGTAACCTTATCAAACAGATAGCCGCAAAGGTTGGCGGAGGCGGCGGAGGACGTCCGAATATGGCGTCTGCAGGCGGTAAAAATCCCGCAGGAATACCCGATGCGATAAAAGAAGCAAAAGATGCTTTGGAATTGCAGATAAAATAATTTTGTTGTATAATCAAACAGATAGCTTGTTTCGTAAATTAAAATTGAAACAGGGAAATGAAAATAATTTATATTTTATATAAGAGAGGAGTCAACAATGACTATTAACAAAACTCAGGATGGAAACTCTTTAACAGTAGCACTTGAGGGAAGGCTTGATACCACAACAGCTCCCCAGCTTGAGGGAGACCTTAAGGATTCTATCACTGCTGATATCACGGAGCTTACTTTTGATCTCAAGGAGCTTCAGTATATTTCTTCAGCAGGTCTTCGTGTTCTTCTTTCTACACAGAAGCGTATGGACAAGCAGGGCAGCATGAGGATCATAAATGCCAATGAAGATCTTATGGATATCTTTGAAGTTACCGGTTTTGTGGAGATCCTTACGATCGTATAAGTCATATAAATCGATAACAAGTGCAGGAGGGCTAAGCTTATGGGTGATACTTATCGCCTGGAATATGAGAATGCTACCCTTGACACTCTGGATGAGGTTATCGCTTTCCTTGAAGAAAAGCTTGAATTGCACGATTGTCCTATGAAGATCGGTGTTCAGCTTTGTGTTGCAATGGAAGAAATGTACGTAAACATTGTTCATTATGCATATGCACCCGAAACAGGTAAAGCCTCAGTTATTATGGAAATGGATAATACAGGCATAAAGATAACGCTTATCGATCAGGGAGTACCTTTTGATCCGCTTGCAAAACCGGATCCGGATATAACACTTTCCGCGGAAGAAAGACAGATAGGCGGACTGGGTATATACATGGTTAAGAAAAGCATGGATGAGGTATCTTACAAGCGAGACGGGGATAGTAATATATTTACTATGGTAAAAAAATGGGGATAATTTATTATGCCTAAAATGATAAAGCTTTCCGAAAATGATATTGTCATACAAGAAGGGAGTATCACATCCTGTATGTACAAGATCGTTTCCGGCAAGGCAATAGTTTTTCTGAATTACGGTAAGGACTCGGAAATCTGTCTGGGAGTTTTAAAAGAAGAAGCTCTCTTCGGCGAACACGCCATGTTGACAGGTTCTCCAAGTCCTTATACTATTGTAGCCTATTGTGAACTTGTACTGCTTCAGATAGAAGCGGATGGATATGAGACATTTTTTCAAGAAAATGTGTACAATGCCATCGACCTTATGAAGAACATGTCAAAGACGATCGCAATGCTTAAGACGGATCTTAATCTTCTGATGGATGAGTACATGAATGAAAATCAGAAAAAAGAGGCTTCGAATCTGATGCTTAAAAATGCCAGAAAATACGGCTATACCGATCTTAGATCGTCACCATACTTTAAGGATTTAAAAGGAAGAGAATGAATTCTGTAGCAATTGTAATGGGCGTGGCGGGAATACTTACCAGCTTTCTGGCAATAGGTATCCTTCCGTCCTTTATCGGGGTAATAGTTGCCCTTACCGGAAAAAAGAAGGATAAAAAGAAAAAAATAGGACTTGTGACATCCGTTATAGGTCTTATTCTTTCATGTCTTTTTATTTTTCTGTATGGACGGGCTCTTAAAACCGGCGGTCCGCTTCTTCCATGGATGAAAACCGAACCTAAGCAGGACCTGAGTGCGGGTATAGTCGCCGATGATTCCTATGATGCATCCGCAGATCTTTCATTTGCGAACGGGTCAGCTGATCTTGGCACTTCCGTGCCGGATCCTCTTGCTTATCAGAAGAACAGGACAAATATCACAGGCTCTTCAAATCTTGATTTTGATGAAATTGAAACAAACGTTGTACTTGCTGCGGTTAACGGTGATGATACCGGGCTTTTAAGGTATTGCACGGTAAAAACGGATAAGGATCTAAAGGGCTATATTTTCAGCTATTACGATAAACATTTTGATACTGCAGACGAAATTCACGGCATCATAAATACGGAAAACAATACCATTACAAAGATCGAATGTGTCGGCGAATATGTTGTGGTTTCGGTGTATCCGTATAAAGAAGGACAGGAAAATAACGTAATGTCGATCTTTCCCGGCGAGCCGAAGGAACAATACAACGTATTCTTAGATAACGGTGATGTACAGACCGGGGGAGAATAAAGATAAAAGCTTATCGTGCGGGCTTTTGGGGTAGGAACGCATATAGAACTTTTTGGGAGGGATTTCAGCGTGAAAAAGACAATATGTATTCTGCTTTCATTAATGCTAATCTTACTTACGGCCTGCTCTAATACCGGTAATAATGACGCTTCGGCCGGTAATAAGGGCAGAAAGATAATAATAGACACGGACACGGGGGCAGATGATGCTGCAGCCATCATCCTTGCGGCAAAGGATAAGGATATCGAGATACTGGGGCTTACAGTCCTCGTCGGAAATGTGGATCTGGAGCAGAGTACAAAAAACGCAATTATGTCTGTCGAGGTGGCCGGAAAGGAGCTGCCCGTATACAAGGGTGCTGACACAACATTAGACGGCGAAGACAAGTATGCCTTCAGCGTATTCGGAGAGGATGGAATGGGAGATACGGACCTTGTGCATCCTACGGGTAAGGCAGAAGACAAAAACGCAATAGATTTTATTCTGGATTCGATTAAACAATATCCCGGAGAGGTTGAAATTATCGCACTTGGGCCTGCTACCAACATTGCTCAGGCTATCGAAAAGGATCCGATAACGATGATGGATGTAAAGCGTATATGGTCACTGGGGACGGCCGGCTTCGGCCCGGGAAATGCCTCGCCGGTTGCGGAATTCAATGTTTATGCCGACGCAGATGCATACAATGTAATGCTTGATTCCGGACTTCCGATAACCGTTGTCGGGCTTGATATGTGCGGAGATGAAGCCGCCTGGACCGACAAGCAGTTTGCAAAGCTTGAAAAGACAAATGACATCGGTTCCTTTGTTACAAAATCCTTCGGAAAGATCCGCGAATTCTACAACGAAAACGGCGCCAACGGAACCGTCATGGTCTGTGATCCCATATGTGTGATGTGTGCGCTTTATCCCGATTTTGTAAAGGGCACGACCAACTGCTACGGCAGCTGCATCACGGATGATGGTGAAACCTACGGACAGGTACTGTTCTACCGTGACGGCTTCACCTACGACGCCACCAATAACAACGACTACATATACAACGTCCAGGTTGTCACCGATGTGGATAAAAAAGGATACTTTGACCGGTTTTTGAAGGCGATAAAATGAACGGGTTGATCAGGTTTATTGAAAACGCCATTCTTTGCAGGAACAGATAATGATATGATAAAGGACTTCTGTATGGAAAAATACAGAGGTCCTTTTTTTATGTGAAAAAGGCATAGCGGACGATGGGAAAAGAAGGTGTGAAAAAGAAAGCGTATGCCTTAAATAAAGAAAAATATGAAAAAAGGCATAGCAGGCATTAGAAAAAGAAGATGTGAAAAGGAAAGCATATGCCTTAAATAAAGAAAAATATGAAAAAAGGCATAGTTGTCACTGGGAAAAGAAGATGTGAAAAGTAAAGCGTATGCCTTAAATGAAGAAAATTGTGAAAAAAGGCAT
>JAILOD010000106.1 GCA_024691015.1 Lachnospiraceae bacterium | reverse complement strand
CTTTTACATATTTGATGGCACAGCCCGGATCATCTGCAATACCGAAAGCCTTGTTGAATTTATACACACCCATGGGAGTCTGTGCGCAGCCCTCGGCATGCGCTTCATCGGCACAAAGACCGTTCTTTCCCACATATCCGGGTGTTGAAAGTATCTGCTTCCAGTTTCCATCCTTGTCTCTCTCGTGCATCGAAACGGTTGCCGTTGTCCTGTCTTCAGCCATTCCTGCCACAACAAAAAGCTGTTTTACATTGGCATCCTGTGCGGATTCCAGTGCCTTTACCCATTCCGGAGAATCGGTCACTTCATGTGTTGATGCATAAAGCCCGTCCGAGCTTCCGCCTGCATTTCCCTTTCCTGCACAGGCACAGAGCCCCATAGCCATTCCTGCCACAAGAATGCAGGCCATTGCTTTTTTCATTAACTTGCTGTTTCTCATTTCGTATTTCCTCCCTTAAATTAAAACTTTTTATACTTTTGCTCTTTCAAGTATCATCCTGCGTTGTTTCTCAACGTTCAGAGGATTTTCAATAACAAGCATCGAATCTGCCGCCCATTTTTGTTTATTATACGGAGCATTGTTTGATAAGAGATTATAGCTGCCATACATTGCACAGAATCCATCAAATGTTATTATTTTTTCATGACTTCCTATATTACAACCGATCTCAAACCTGTCACCGAACTCCGCAAAATCCTCTGCCACCTCTTCTGCCTTCTCTCTTGTTTCCTTCTCTTTTTTCTTATTGGGATGTTCAAGATCGTATCCCACGAATATCCTCACTCTGAGATCGCTGTTTTCGATCAATGCCTTACGTATCTCGTCCTTTACGGATGTACCATAGCCGTCATCATCCCACCCATATGAATTTATCCAGGGCATTAACATTAGTATCTCTTCTTTGGATCCGGCTATCATATCGTAGATTTTATAGCGGATCTGGTCTTTTTCCAGAGGATATTCATTTATTATTACATTTTTATAATCCTCATACTGTTCCTTCATATAGGGGTATGTATCTACATACTTGACCCTGACCTTACCGTTTTCTTTTTTATAATACAGAGTATATTGGTCTTCCCTGCGGAAAATGTAAACATTATCAACAAGAGAAATGGCTCCAATTTCATCATCCGAACATATCCGGCGTATATCCTCCCAGAAACATCCCCTTTTATCATTATCGAGAAATACTATGCTTTCTATGTCGTTTATGTCAGAGCTGAAGCGTAATCTGTTATTCTCTCCGCAAACACGGTTCATTTCTTCAATAATGATCCTTTTTTTGTCAAGAAATACTATATTTCCTTCTCTTTCCTTATCAACCGACAACTTAAATTTAATATCCATATAGATCTGGCTGATACCGAACAATATGCAGTCGATGGCATCATATAATTCCTTATCCTGGTTTATTATCCTGTCCTGAAGCTTATTCATCCTGTGATAATAATCAAGCAGATTATTATCCAATGATTCGAGACAGGTATCCATCGAGACTGTGGTGTCATCCCAAAACTTCTCTATATTGTTTATATATTTTTTCTTTACATTCTGTTTTTCATAACTCTTTATCAGATCGCCGGCCAGTCGTTCCTGCCAGTTATCATTTGTGATCTTAAAAACAGCAAGTGCACCCAACACGGCCAATCCAATTCCAATGGTGACCGGTCCTCCGATAGCAGCAATAACCGAAGCTACGGCAGATGTTCCTCCCAGTGAAATACCGAGCGAGCTAAGCACCGATACTGTTTTTGCAAGTAAAATATATCCTCCCAAATTGCTTCCTGCCGCAACAACAGATGACCATATTGCCAAAGCTCCAAATGAACCAACCCCTGCAAGCCCTGTTGCAAATGCCTGTGTAAAATCAAACCCCGAAAAGTCAACATTTGGTTTTTCTCTTTGATTTTTGCCTGTCCAGGATTCCTTATATCTTTCCAGAAAACTATTCAGATCGTTTGTGAACTGCTCACTTTTTTCCTTTGTTTCCTGTATAAATATATCTTCGATCTCATTGCTTAAATAGGTCGAGAAGTTTTCTTTATCATTCTTTTTGTTTTTTATATCCTTTTTCTTCATAAGGTCGACAAGGTTTTCTTTTCTCATAAGCACATCATACCTTGCCGTATAACCCGCTATGACCTCTTTACGGTATTTTTCGATATCATTTTTTAATTCGGCTTTACCAAGCCTGATAAAGTCCTTCTGTTCCTTTAAGTACTTCTCTTCGGCATCCTTATTTTTTTTTTCGGGAGACCTGTTTTCTAATATTCTCTTTCTTTCATTTACATAGTAATGGTTTAATCCGTCACAAGCTTCCCTGAGCTCTGACTTTACCTTATTGATCCTGTCTTCTATTATCTTTGGAATACTTTCTTCCAGAGACGAGTTCAGCTTTGTGCAATATAGATTATTGCGGGTATCAAAGGCGAAAAAACGTTTTCTCAGGCTGTTCTTTATATCAAGATCTTTTCTCTTCACCAGATTTACAGGAAGAGAGTTCAACAATATGTCATATCCGGAGTCCATTCTTTTTTCTACTTCGATCGGTGCTCCGATTATATCAGCCTGTGTACATAGAATATATAAATCTGCAAGTGATGTTCTGGATTTGATCAGCCTGCTCAAATATATCTGATCGCTGCCCCTCATAAACCCATTGGCTGTCATAAGATAAAATACTATATCAATTGAGTTCATATCGAGAGTAAGGACTATATCATCATTTTTATCTCCCGAACCAAAACCCGGAACATCGATAAACGTAAGTTCTTTTAAAATATCATTATCCAGATATGCTACTATTTCGTAAATATCACTGGTTTTTTGCCGGTATTCTTCTCCATCTCTTGAGCTGTACCTACTTATGACATATTTGAATTCTCCTGAATACAGAAGGTATTCTTCAGCCTTTTTCTCATCATATATATCATTATGTGAGTATTTTACCCTCGCATCGTTTTTATTATTCGCGGAAGCTTTCTTTTTTTTCGATCCTGAACTCTCTGTTCTTTTTTTACCAAATACAAATGCGTTATTTCCTGTTTTTCGCAGATGCTCAGGCATATCTGATATATGGTGATAATAAACAACCGCAGAGGTCATCGGAGAATATCCTGCCTCGGCAACGGTTTCTCCCATAAGATAGTTTATAAGAGTGGATTTTCCTGTATCTGAGTTACCGTAAGCACATACAACAGGCTTCCTTATCCTCTCCAGTGTCTGTCTTGCGGTATTATCAAAAGTATTATAAATCTCACTTAAAACTCCGGCGATCTCTTCATCATCGATATCCTTATACTTATTTACCAGTGCATTACATTTATCTCTGTTAAAATTAATAAACCTGACCAGCTCGGATGTATTCTTTTCATATGTAGGAGAAATAACAGGACCTGAAATCGTATTCCCGGGAAGTAATCTCTCTGATGCAACTCCCGTCATTAAAGAAATCTCTTTCAATCGCCGGGCGTCTATCGAAAAAGGGTCCTCATCCCAGGATCCGAGCTCTTCTTCACTTATATTAAGATAATCAATAATATCCTTTTCGGAACATCCGCTCAGTTTACCGGCTAAAACAACCGGATTGGTATTTTTCATCGTTTCCCCCTATATAATATATGATGTTTCTATAACTATACCACATTTAGTAGTATTTATCATTAATCGAGTAGGAAAGAAGTAATCGCACCCTACTCGTCCGCGAGCCGCCGGTCGGCTTCAGCCGACAAATTTCCTCTCGGCGGCTATGCGATAAAATAAAACCGGCCTATCCAAGAGACAGGCCGGTAATTCTTTCGAGATTCTTCAGGACTCCGATAGAGATATCTCTGCAAGAGTGATTAGGAATAACCACAAGCTTTGCAACACCCTCTTTTTTGTACTGGTAGTGAGAGCCACAGACTCTTACTCTTTTCCAGCCATCCTCAGTAATCCTGTTCTCGATCTGCCTAAATGTCATATAGTCCCTCCTTTGTGATAGATCAATGGTTTCAAAAAAGGTAAACCCAATCTTTCAGAGGTATATATTTTATTTAGACACTTATATTTTATGTTCTGCAACTTACATTGTCAAACACTCTTATGTTCTTTGCCGTTTATTTTAGATATTCTTTATATTCTTCTGATCCTATCATAAATATTGTTCCTACGTTTGAGGTTAATAATTAAAAAAGTTGTTGACAATCTTTTAACACGTGTTATAATACGTATTGAAAGGAGCAAGACATGAAAGATAATTATGTATATCCTGCAAGAATAGAAAAACAAAATGACGATATAATCCTTCGTTTTATCGACTTTGATGATGTTATTGCTTTTGGTGCGACCGAATCCGAAGCGATAGAGGCTGCGCAGGAGGTTCTCGCATTAACTCTCATTGACCTTCTCGACAGGGGTGAAGAGCCTCCGGCCATATCCTTCGAAGAACAGAATGTAATATATATTAACGTATGGCTTCCATACTACAGAAACATGACCAAAGAAATTTATATCAAAAAAACCGTTACGATCCCCCAATGGCTGGATCTTTTGGCAAAAGAAAGAAATATCAACTATTCAGCCTGCATGGTACGCGGTATTAAAGAAGAACTTGGGTTATTGTGAACAAAAGTCTAATATCCCGGACCATTTATTCTTACGGAGGTATTTCTTATGAACGAAGAAAAAAATAAAAGCTATCGTTCTGCGCAGGCCGCATCATACGGCATGGGGAATTACGAAACCGTTAACAAAATTTATGATGAATGTCGTTTTAATTCTTCTCAGGGACATGGATTTGCCGCAGAAAGAGCAAATGATCATATTGATAAACTGACCGGTCACTTCTCAAGGATCGTCGGTGATAATAATGCTGCGAACGGACCGGATCGATGGGTAAACGGTGTCTGTTACCAGACAAAATATTACTCTACTGCAAGGGGAAGTATAAATGCCGGCTTCGAAAACAACGGCTCCGGCACATACAGATATATGCAGGGTCCGTTTAAACCCATGAAGCTGGAAGTCCCCTCGGATCAATATGAACAGGCCGTTGAAATTATGAGGGAAAAGATTGAAAACGGACAGGTTCCGGGAATAAAAGATCCGCAAAAAGCAAATGATCTTATTAAAAGGGGCTATATCAGCTATGACCAGTCCGTAAAAATAGCAAAAGCCGGAACCATCGAGTCCATCGTATATGACGCTGCATCCGGTGCAGTCATAGGGCTTGCGGCAGGAGGAATATCTTTTACATTAACCTGTGCCATTGCAATGCTTTGCGGAGAAGATTTTGAAGATGCAAAAAAGCTCGGAATAAACAACAGTATCGAAGCGGGAAAAAGATCCGCCCTTACGGCACTTTTTGCCGGCCAGCTTTCAAAATCAGCCTTTAACAGTGCACTAATTCCCGGTTCAAAGGCTTTGGCCGGTCTTCTCGGACCGGAAACCTCAGCCGCGATCGTCAATTCCTTCAGAATTGGACCTGATATTTTTGGAGCTGCAGCAGTTAACGGCTGTGCAAAGATCCTTCGAGGCAATATTCTTTCCTCTGTTGCCGCACTCGGTGTATTTACCGCAATGGACGCTGTTAAATATGCAAAAAAAGAAATAACCGGAAAACAACTCTCTCACAGAGCGGCAGGCAATGCCGCAACCATAGCAGCCGGTTCTGCCGGGTTTCTATTAGGCCAGGCTATTATTCCCATTCCCGTGATCGGCGGCCTTATCGGTTCTTTTATAGCCGGTGCAACCTCGGGTTGTATTGTTAATGATACAACATATCTCTTAGAGGAAATAAACCCGATGATCGTCGAAAATACATCAACCGCTGACTAATTATATTTAAAGTGAAAGGAGAGTAAAAGTTATGAACAATACAAACCGCGAAAAAGAAGCTTACTCATTAATTCATTCCAAAGCAACTTCTAATGCTGCTGTACAGGGATTAAGTGGTTTTATCGGTTATCCCTACACCTTTATAGCTGATGGTGTAACCATCTTCACCCACTTTGTTGATATGTATAATAAGATCAGGATTTTATACGGACGTGAGCCTTCTAATGAGCAGATAATCACAAAGCTCATCGTGGGTCTCCACAAAGAAGTACTTTTTGATATTGCAGGAGATAAGATCCTGGGAAATGTCCCCGTTATCGGAATATATTTTAACGCGATATGTGCTAAAACCCTTACCTGGAGACTGGGTATACTGTTTACAATGTTAGCCTCCGGAGGTAAGGATTATAATATCGAATCCATAACAAAGTCCGTAGAGCTCATACGCAACGTTTTTCCTCAAAACGATGCCTTTACATTTAAACAGCCCTCTTACGAGAATTTCGAAATGATAGTGATGTCGGTTGAAAATAATACAGTGTCAGACTTTGAACGCAAGATAACCGAAGCACTGAAATGCTTTGCCATGTGAGGGGTAATCGTCCGTCATTCATTTTCCTCAACAAGCATTCCCGTAAGCTTCGGTACCTTGAACCTCGTCGTAAACAGGTCACACTTACATAGAAAGGCATAGAACACGTGCCGTCCCTGTCCGGACATGGATTCATAATTTCCCTGCCCCTTTGCCAGGATCACATCTGCCTCATCAAGAGCCATTTTGGCGTTCTGCGGCAGCATATCATAGATTGTTCCTGCAACGGCATCGCCATTGGAAATGACCTCCGCAGCCTTATCAATCCCCACATAACAGGCATCCTCTTTTGTGGCATCATTAAGTACTTCCTTGCCGCGCACAAGCGCCTGCACCTTAAGATGCGGAAATTTTTTCTTTAGTTGTTCGATAAAGAGCTTGTCCAGCACGATCTCTCCACAGTTATCACATATTAAGAGAAACGAAGCCCCGTCTTCACACTGCTTTAATAAGGACTCATAAACCGGTATATCTCTCCCCTGTATTCCGGTGTCTTTAAAGAGAGCCATAAACTCATTCTGGTCTACGTTGTCCATCGCTCCGAAATCAATATAATTTCCTATCCTGGATATGACCAGTGCTTTTGCGAGCGGATCTTCCGCCTTCCCTATCTCGGCTCTAAGGTCGTCTTCCATTTCCAGGACCAGATCGTTATACTTTTTCTTTAGCTCCTTATAGTCAGCTCCCTTGCCAAAGTATTTCTCGTGAAGCTTATTAAACAGATATACCATGTATGGACTGGTATCGCTATCTCCCCGTTTTTCCAGCAATTCTCTTATTTCGGCAAGATACTCCTCATTATCCGTTTTACTCACCTGTCTGTCATACAGGCATTTTGCACATTTATCGGAAATCCTCATAATGTTCCCTTCTTTTTCCTTTTTATTTATCTTCTTCCGGCGTCGGAACGATCGCTATAGAATTATCCGGCGTTTCATAACTAAAGGACAGATGCTTACAGATGAACGATCCTTCTTCATTCTCAGTCAGCTTATTTACATTCTCGGAATTAAGCTTACTGATATGCTCTGATGTTTCCTGATCGTAAGGCTTAATGAACATTTCGCTCATAACTGAAACATAAGCATTGCACGCAGCCTTCTCTGTATCTTCAGTGCTTAACGGAGAGTTGATAATATATTTTACTCCTGCCAGATAGCTGTCATCCATCATTGACTCATCTTCCAATGACAAAAGGATATCATCCCCGTTGTCAAGATGTATAACATATGAGAAACCCTTCTGATCCCCGTCATATTCAGCCATCCTTCCGGAATCATAACCCTTCGCATGCATCTTGTATCTGAATATTTTCTCAAAATCATATACGCTTATGTCAAAATACGAGAAGTCTTCAGAAATCCCTGTCGGTATGCTTTCGATCACATCCGCATTCGGAAGGATAAATTTTTCCTGTATCAGGGAATTAAGCTGCCCGGTAGGAAAATTCAACAAAAACCCCACAATAATACAGACCGCCACAGGAATTACCGGCATCTTATAATCCTGATCCTTTCTGTAACGGATAGTTGATACTACAAGATAAACCTGCGAAAAAAGCATAAATGCTGATACAATAATTGACGTTAACCCAACAAGAGGATAATCCGTTGTTTTCATTCTGAATATGCTAAATAAAAGAATGATCAGGTTAAATAGCCCCACAATCACACCCAGCACCGTAAAGATGTAGCTAAGTACAATATGTTTCTTTTTATTCATTGTTCCCCTACCTTTTTGAATTGTCTGCAGCTTTTATATAGATGTATTCTATCATCCTGTCCATGCCTTCCTTAAAGGGCAGCAAACCTTCAGTCGAAGAGAAAAAAAGCAACAGGAGTTTCCGGCTTACCGAATATCCTTCCTTTGCGCTGATGCTTGCCGGACTTACTCTGGTAATGCTGTTCCTTTACACTAAAATCAAAGGTTCACGACCTTCAAAATATTTTCTTGCGATCTCCGGAGCTGCCTTTTTTGTAAAAGCGGCACTGTTCCTGTTTGCCACGAATATCACAATGATCTATTTTATCCAATCATTACAGTTCCTGGCTTTCGGCCTTATGGCAGCATCCAGGGTCTATTATGTGGATGAAACCGTGGGCAAGGAAAATGAAGCCACCGGACAGGCTTACATCACCGCAACGGAAACCATAGGCATTGTGCTTGGAAGCTCTCTCGGCGGTGCACTTATGCAGACCAAAGGCATCGAGACCCTCCTTTGGGTCGGCGCGGCCGTATGTCTGGTTGGTATGATTTTCATGCTTATATCAACTTTCCGGAAAAAGATGTAATCTATCAGCTATTTTACCTTTCAGATATCGAATGCAAGCATTGTATCAGGAAAAGATATTTTTATTCCGGAAAATGTGTATTCCATCTCCTCTTCCCCTGAACTCTGTAATTATATCCTTAGACAAGAATTTAGAATTACTTCCTGTGACATAGACATCGACCTTTTCTATTCTCAGAAGAGAATTCAGCACCTCCTCAAATCTGTCCAAAAATTGAACCTCAATAGTCGTAAAATTTTTAATTCAAAAGCGTTTCTGATTTTTTATATTTCCAGACTACTCTCATTAAGGAGAAAATCAAACAATCCCATCACAAGTACCCCATCTTCGTTATACAATGGCGCAATGGCATCCTTTGTAATAATAATCTTTTTAAATCCATCCTGTGTCAGCAATAAGGATCTCTGTTCCTGTGCTTTCTTTGTATCATCAGGCAGTGCCAACGCCGACTGGATGTAATACCGCTTCGATCCTTTGTTGCAGACAAAATCTATCTCACGCTGTTTCCTTATCTTCTTTCCGGTTCTGTCAACCTCGTTCGTTATCACAACGCCGACATCAACATTAAAGCCCCTGACAAGCAGCTCATTGAAGATGATATTTTCCATCGCATGAGTTTCCTCAACCTGCCGGAAGTTCAGTCGTGCATTGCGAAGCCCCAGATCCGTA
>JAILOD010000104.1 GCA_024691015.1 Lachnospiraceae bacterium | reverse complement strand
ACATGTCTGAGGAGAGCGCGGTCCCTCACGCGCCGACGAGCCCAGCAGAACCGGCCGCGTTCATAAAAAAGTGCTGTGAGCTTAGTGAAACCGAGCAGTCCCGTAGCCTAAATTCAAAAACTGACGGCTCACCCCGCCAACAACCTCAAAGAGCCACCTATAACCTCTATTCAACAACAACCTTAACTTCAGCTATATGCATTGCATAGCCAGCCAAAAATAAGAAAATAAAGCAACCACTCCCCCGGCTACTGCCAAGTGGGTTGCATCTAGAGGTAAAAACTTGATTGTAATGCAACCGAGGTAACTGCTACAATCCAGTGCGTTGCATAGAAAGAGAAAAATTTAATTGCAATGCAACCAGGGTGACCACTGCAACTTGATGCGTTGCATTGAAACGAGATAAATAAAAGGGAATGCAACTGCCCTCCGTGGTTGAAGGGTAGCGGGTTGCGTGATCAAGTCAGATCGTAGCTATCAGACAACCGGTACATTGGTGAGGAAAAGATACGTTGCATAGCAATTCTAAAACTGAACGTGAAGGCAACCAACCTCCAGGACAGCTAGGTGGCGGGTTGCGTGATCAAGTCAAATCGTAACTATCAGACAACCGAAACATTTGTAGGAGAAAGATGCGTTGCATAGCTACCCCAACCAAAAACCCCCACCCTGAAACCCAGGATGGGGGAACCATAAACCAAATCATAAACCACAAACCCAAAATCACTGTGCAGCCTGTGCCGCCTGCGCCGCCTGTTGCTGCTGCGCTGCATAAGCAATAAGCGCTGCCTGCTGCTCCGCCGTCAAAGCCGGCGTACTCGAAGACTTAACCATCTCCTTCGGAACAGAATCCGGATCATCGATCAAAGCCTGAAGATCCTCGGGAATCTCCTCTCTCGCAACCTCGGTAAGCTCCAGGAACTCCGTAGCCGCATAACCATGAAGCTTGGGATTCTTTGTAATAACAATACGACAGTACTCATCGCCATAATCCAGAACATAACCCGCAGTACCGGTCGAAATCCTGTTTATAACATTAGCGGAAAGAGAAGGCGCTGCCCGAAGCAGAAGGTCCTGCTCAACCGTATGCGTAACAAGAGCATAGAACTTGCGCTCATTATTCTCCTCAGGAGCCTCGTTCTCCGAAACCACCGCATCCTCCGAAACAGAATTATCGGAAACCGGCTCATCCACATACTCAACATCCAGAAGTTTAGTCTCTTCCGGCTCAGGCTCTTCGATATCTTCAACATCTTCAAGCTCCTCTGCCGTCACTAACTCTTCCTCAACATAATCATTCATATTTCCGATAACCGTATCATTCTGCGTAGCCTCATTCACCACATCTTCATTAATGGCTTTCGAAGCAGCCGTCTTACGAAACAGAACCGAATGATTGTGGTTCATAAATATCAGAAACCCCAGAAGAACAACCATCTGAAAAATCACTATAATTATGAAAAATCTCATATCCTTACGCATCTTAGCCTACCTTCACTTTATCGGCATACGGATGTAAATTCCCATACCCTTGTCGTTGCCGCTCTTAGCGTAAATCGTGCCGCCGTAATTATCCACGATAGCCTTAGCCTGCGTAAGACCAAGCCCGTTACCGCTGATACGATTCGACCCCTGGTAATTAAGCTCGAAGATATGCTCGGTCTCATCCTCGGGAAGCCCGTTACCACTATCCTTCAGAACAATAAAAACATCATCCTCAACAGTGGAGATGGTAATTACAAGTGCACCGGTTTTAAGCATATATTTAATGGAATTATCTATGATATTCCGAAACATTATCCTGAGCCTGTTTCTGTCAGCCTTTACAACAAGCTTATCATCAGCGGAGGAAACCGAAATCGTAAGACCGTTTTTAATCGCATCTTCACGAAGCTCGGCAACCGTTTCATTAGCAACCGCAATAATATCGCATCTCTTTTCCCCGTCCTCATCCTCGGGAGGAAGAAGTGCATTCATGATCGTGGTCTCAACAACCTGAACATCAGTCTTTGTCTCTTTTAATTCGTCTGTCTCTCTCTCGAGATCACGGATCTTATCGCTAAGCTCTGAAATTTCCTTTCTGGCGCGCTCCACATCCTCATTGCGCTGTTCGATAAGCTTCTCTTTCTGATTGATGGAATCGTTGAGCTCAGCCTCTTTCCTTGTATGTTCGTTTTGGATATCATCGATCTGCTGGGTATATTCCTCTACCTCTTGTTTAGACATTCTGTTTGTAAAGGAAAAGAAGGCAAACGCCACAACCGAAAGACTGTACAAAGCAAACAAGATCAGGATCAGATAGAAATTCAGATTATAAAAACCGTATACAACCCCGACAAATAGAACACAAGAAACGATAAGTGAGATTTTCTGATTAAGTTTCATATTACTCCTGTTCAGCCGGGATAGAAAATAGAATAAACCGGCAAGTCTGATTTATTGCCTCACCCCCCCTGATAGGCAAATACCATATTTTGTATTTTATCACAACCTTTTACCACAAACAATTATATTTAAAAAAAAATTAAAGTAATTATTTCTCTGTCCAATACTGTTTTTTCTTCGTATAATATGACGTAATGATATCTATCAGTCAAGACTCGCCAACGCATAGAGGTGGGTTAAAAAAATCCCCGTCGATAAACTTGAACAGGTATCCGGCGGACGTTATATGCCGCCTATAGATAACTATGTTTACAGGTATTGTCCGTACCACAATAAACAAGAAATGCACATAATCAAGCTTAAAGGCTATCATAAATACAACGGCGACAAATACGATTATTTCTGGTGTCCTATTACAGCGGATTTTTTCTATGAGAGGGACGGAGCATATTACGATCTTAATGAAATGAAGATCATGTAATAAATAAAAAAAAATAAACATAAAAAGTTAGCCATTTAAAAATATCTGTCGTATAATATTTATGAAAAACATATTTCACTATAATAAATAAAAAGGAGATAAAAAAATGTCAGAGGATAAAAACAAAAAAAACAACGAAGAAGAAAAGAAAACCATCAAACAGCCCAAGCCTATCGATGAAAAGGACTTAAAGGAAGTTGACGGTGGTGCAAGATTTTCACCCAAGGTTTTGAGATGATCTTTTATACAAACTACATATCGATCATTGATCATGGTCTGTGAGTGTGATGCTTTTATAAAGCCCATCCTCATAGACCTCTTTTATATTCTGAATATCGTGTGTTGCCATAATAATGGTGGTTCCCTGATTATGAACCAGCTTCAGAAGCTGCAGGAGCTCTTTGGATGAAGTTGGATCCAGATTGCCCGTAGGCTCATCACACAGAAGAATCTTCGGATTATTTATGATGGCACGTGCAAGGCAGACCTTCTGCTGCTCTCCGCCCGAAAGTTCTTTAGGAAATCTCTTGTGAAAACGATCGATCCCCAGCATATTGAGCACGTGTGTGATCTTAAGCTCCGCATCACGCCCGTTCCCGCCGGTAAGCATTATAGACGTTGCCAGATTGTCATAAATATTCATATCCTGAAAAAGCTTAAAATCCTGAAAGATAACTCCGATCTCCCTTCTGTAAAAAGGAATATCGGACTTTCTCAGCTTTGTAATATCGCGCCCGTCAATAAATACCGAACCTCTTTTTGCATCAATTTCCTTTAGCAGAAGCTTAATAAGAGTGGATTTTCCGCTTCCACTCTTACCAAAAACGAGATAAAAATCCCCGTTCTCTATATTCAGCGAAAAGTCATCAAACACCTTTTCGTCTGCATTATCGTAAATAACATCAACATGTGAAATACTTATCATGATCACTGAATGGTCAGGATCTTGTTAAAACCCGTAACCCTGAAAACCTCGTTAACCGCATCATTAACATGCACGATCACAAGGCTGCCCCCTTTTGATTTAGCTGTCTTCTGTCCCAGGGTGAGCGCACGCAATCCCGCACTGGATATGTACGCAACATCGGAAAAATCTATAATAAGTGAATTTCCCTTTTGAAACGCCTTTAACACGGCAAGCTGAAACTCATTAGATGAGATCGCATCTATCTTTCCGTGAACATTAAGTTGTATCTTGGAACCATCTCTGGTCTCATCTATTGTCATAAAAATCCTCAAAAAACCTGCTCTCTGTACATACAGAGAATTAATGTATCAACGCATAATCATTTATTTATAACATTAAACCTACTCTAACGTCAATACTGAACCAAGTACAGACTCTTCATCCAATACCACATTCTTTTCTTCGGGGATCGTTGCATTAAGGTCCAGATAGCTGTTTGAATCAACCTGTGCGTTCTTATCCATCTCTATTATATTAATTCGGGTTCTAAGAGGCTTAAACTGATTAAGAAGATATACAAGCCTGTGCTGCAGCTCTTCGTTTATGTGCTGCTTTACAAGCACCGAAACATCATATATGCCACCCTCCTTTATTCCCGGAGGTATCTCTGAATCATCATTCTTTAAATAACTGCGGATGGAATTGTGCTCGAGGACCAGAACCTTTTCTCCCAGAACGATCTCCATTATCCTCTCGATAACCTTTCTGGTACCCTTCATCTTGTTCAGGTTATATCCTTCCTTGACCAGAGTACGCAGAATGTCCTCAGAAAGATATCCGCCCTGAAGATCTATTCCCATCCAGCTTCCGTAAAGCTCTAAGAGCTCGGTTGAACAGGTATCCAGATCCAGAAGCTCATGCACATTATCTATCTCATCCTGAAAGTCATTGTAAATACTGGAAAAAATGGACATGTATCTGTGGAAGAAGGAATTCCTCTCCCTGTAAACCTCGGGGAAGGTATTCATAAAGTTATCGCCGACCGCATTGATCCTTAAATTTTCGATCCTTGCGTCACCCTGCCCGAGTATTTCTATGCCTATCAGGAGATTTTTACCGCTCAGATCATAAAGAAGAATATCATCACGGTTTACAAACCTTTTTGCACCCAGTCTCTGAATCATATTAACCTTTTGGATCATCGAGTTCTCCGGATCCTTCAGAAATGCCTCTATATCAAAGATCTGATCATTATCATCCACAATAACAAGATCGTTTATCGCAAGCACATAGACATAGCAGGCCATGTCCTCATCCATGGTAAGCTTCATTGCAAGGCGTCCCCAGTAACGGTCACGCTCTATGCCATCCAGAGGATCCAGGAAGATTCCGTGATATAACGAATCCTGATCAAAAACAAGGACATCGTCTTCGGTAACCTTAAAGCCCTCTATATAGCTTCTTCTGTATCTGTTTTTTCTGATCGTATATTGAATACCGGCCATTTTATATTATTATCTCCCTTATTTATCGTAGGTAACTATCTCAAGCTGAACATCACCCATTGTGAGCAGACAGTTTTCTATCGGATAGATATCGGTTTCACGAAGGATCGCATACTTGGGATTTTCACTTCTTAACGACAGCTCATAAACAAATTCCACACACTCCAGATCCTCTATGGCATGGAAAACATCCTCAAATCTTAAGACCTCGCCGAAATTCCTGTTGGACTCGATGTAATCCACGTGACGCTTTAAAACTCTCTCTATTTCTTCCCGGTAATTTGAAAAATGCCTTTTAACATAAACCGTGCTTCTTACCGAAACTCTCGCATAAACCGGCTGAACGATCTGGAATCTGGTGGTTATCAGTCTTCTCTCCTCGAGCCGGTCCGAAATAATATCCTTGTATATCTCGGAAAGCGTGGGGTTCTCTTCATCGGTTGCCGGCATAACGGCCACGCGGACCAGATTTTCGTCCTCATGCATAACGGCATGTGCCTTTCTTATGCAAAGCCCGGGAGTAGAGAGCACTATCTGCTCATAATCCTTTTCGGTAACCAGGGTATAAGGTGTTTGCATATCGGTAATAAAGCGCTTTTTAACCTTATTCATATTTTCTCTGTAGGCACCGCCCGTACCTGCACCGGGATTAAAGAAGGTAATATCATCGCTTAAATGATCGGCAGTAAGCGTGTTGTATTCCATGATATTTCCCATCTCTCCGTCAAACACTGCAACCGAACCCATGAAAAGATCGGCTCCTATAAAGGCTCCAGCATCCTCGATAATGATCTTCCCGTCGTTTTCCAGCAGATGAAAATAAAGGTTGTCCTCACCCTTCTTTTCGGGGCGTACAAAATCATAATAATACTCGCCGTTCTCATCCGTTCTTCTGGCAATAAGGCAGAAGCTGTCGGGCACGATGTGGTCAACAGGAAGGTCTATTCCCTGATTATCATAGCCTACTACCTGTCCCAGCTCGTATTGCTTCATGATCCTTTCGCTGTACATGATAACCCTCACACAGTCCTTGGTATGGATGGGTTCAAAGCCATAGGTTTCCTTATCAAATTTTATTGAATAATAATGATCGTCCAGCTCCTCGTAGGAACAATAACGTCCCGCGGAAAGACCGGGTGCTCCCAGAAGATATCTTCTGTAGGATGACCCCTTCTCCTCCTTACCGAAGATCAGAAGGTAATCCTCTCCGTTAAAAGGAGATCTGACCGCTATATTCTCGGTCTTGCCTATGGTATGGCATACAGACAAGGTTTCCTTCTGCCAGGCTTCAAACAAAAAGCCCTCCACAGCCATAAGGCGGGGCCTGATATCGAAGGCCGCCTTGGTAAGCGTTGCCCTTATGCAATAGCCATGCACGGGTGTTTCTTCAAATACAGCCATCCTTCCTTCGGGAAAACGAAGACGTACCTCTCCGCTGGTTAAAAGAGAAGCCGTGTAGTCCCAAACCTTTATCTCTTCAAAACCGGTATCGGTATAAACCTCCCACTTAAGAGACGAAAAAACGTTTCTTGTCCTGTCCTCTATGGGGTTTCTGTTAACAGTCTCTTCAAGCTGTATATAAAAACAGGTATCCGTCAAGTTCTCCGGGATATTATCTGCTATGAAATATAAGCCTTCCCCTTCCTTCGGCTTTTTCGAAAAAAGCTTTGCCGCAAGACGAAGCTCACGATCGATCACATAGCTTATATCCTTGAACCCTTCATCCGTCTTTGAATAAACCGCTGTAAGAGCACAATCCCCTACGTCCACGGCCTTATTTGTCTCAAAACACAGGCTTCCCAAATGGAACTTCTCACCGGAATTTATATGTATCCGTCTTCCGCCAGTGCTGGGAGAAAGCAGTACTCTCGCACATTTACCTTTTTTTGTGGTAAAGCCTACCAGCTTTAGGATAGCCATCTTGGCCCTGTAGCTTAAGTCGGTTATATCTTCACCCTGTACCGTCTCGAAAGCCGTAAGGTTCTCAAGTATCGTGATACCCGGATCCGACGCATTGTAATTGGTCCACTCGGACGAGAACAGAGGCAGCTCTGTTATAGCTTCCGCTATCCGCTCTTCATATGTTCTGTTTGTTAATTCCTCAACCTTTAACAACTCTTATATCCTCCGAAATCCTGCTTATTCGCCGCCAAGCCCTACATAAACATGGTGTTCTCCGCTGCGGCAGACCATAAACGGTGATTTTACAAGGTCATCCAGATCGACCTCATGCTCGCCGTCCTTATCAAAATAATGGGTGATGATGGATATTCTCTTAACTATCGCCCTTTTCTTCAGTGCGCTGAGGCACATAAGGATCTGGCTCTTTTTGGGAAGAGTTCCTATCTCCCATCCGTCATTTGCATCCGTACTGACGGGATTTAAGTAGTTTTCCAGACTTTCCTTTATGTCGGCCTGTATTTCAAAGCTGTCATCTATATCAGAGATCTCCGTCCATACATTTATGGAGAAATCCACGAAAAGCGGCTCTACAATGTGGATCCTGTCTGCGGAAATGGTAAGCTCACACTGTTTCTCCAGATACTGCTTAAGCTGCTTGTGTATCCTGTGGAAGGAGAATGCACCGTCCTCGTAATCCTTCATAAGAAGAACAAACGAAATATCCGCCTGGGAAACCTTTCCGTCGATGGTCTCTCCTACTATTCCGGCCACCTTGTCTATTCCGTCCGAGAAGGCCTCTATCGTCCTCAGATAGTCATCCATCGAAACGAGACGGCGTCTTGAATGCATGATGTTCGCGCCTCTCCTCAAAGCCTGCGGAATGGTCTCAAGGCTTGACCCTCCGTATGCCTTCATTGGATTGAAGATACTGTCGATAAACAGAACCTGTCCCTTGAAATCATCAATGGAACCCGCAGGAACATTTCCCTGAAATCCATCGGAAGAACGGACACGTATCTTGAAAGCGATATCATCCGTAACCTTGGGAATATCACAGATAAGCCCGTCCGAGAAGATTATCTCGTTAGTAAGCCTGTCCAATATATAGGACCGCCTGTCCTCGGCCTCGGTAAAGCTTGCGACCTCATTCCACTTAACGTAGAAGGCCGAAACATTGCCTATATAGTCGTATTCCACACGTACATTGGAATTATCCGTCTCCATCAGGTTGTTCATCTCACTCTTGGAGATATAACCCTTTTCATTTACCCATACCTCTGTGTCCAGAATGTTGTTGGCATTTAAGGTAAATTTCATGTCAGGGACGCTCTCGTCTATAAAGAAGTCCTCCTCATCTCCGGTAGATGTATTGGTAACCGTTGTCGCATTCATATATATATTGTCGATCTTCGGAAGGAAGAGCTTGCTGTCATCCTCTCCGGTACGGTTCTTCCTGACTATCCTTATCCAGTATTTCTTTCTGCCCTCGAGATAAAGATCGTGCATATCTGACGGCGGCATAAATACAACGATACCGGACTTTGAAAAATCATCCGTAAAGTCAAGCACCCTCATGGGCTTGAACCCGTTAATGGTACTGTATTCAAAACGGCATTTCAGCTCGCTCTGATTGTTGATGTCCTTAAGCTGGAAGAATAACGAAACAGGTCCGTCCTCCATCTTCTTATCAAGCCCTATGTAGAGCGAATCCTCCGTGTAGTCGGTTCCCGTAAGAGCTGTAAAGCCATCCTCTCCCTTTAACAAAAGGGTGATGTCATCCTTCTTTGTGCCGTGGATCATTTCAACCTTCTGGGGATCTATATATTTTCCCTCGTAGCTGAAGGAGATCTTTACATTGGATACCCTCGGATAATGATGAAGCGTAGGCCTCATATAGCAGTTATTTGCCTTGATAAGCTGTATCCTTACACTTCTTCCGCTGTATGCACCTTCCTCGCTTTCTGCCCAGTCATCGGGTGCCGTAAAGCTGATCGTGTAATCTCCGGGATTCTCACGCGCAAACATATCGGTAACCTCAAAGTCAAGAGGAAGCTTTTTCCAGCCTATGCCGTTAAAATACTCCACTGCAATCTCATCGGCGAAGACATCTGTCATCCTCTCGGCCCATACAGCCTTGGGCTTTCTCTTTATTATCTTTAATTCATTCATCTCTTCCTTAGGGCTAAGGAGCAGATCATGCTCTCTGTAGACCGTATGGAAGGTGATCTTAACCTTTGCACCCGCCTTGGAAAAATACCGGTTATGGCAGATGTAACATTCATTATAATTTGAAAGGGTATCGGTAAATATATCAAAGCCCTTGTTGGAATACTCATTGGAGCCGTCAGTGATGAGATCGGGTTCTTCAAGATCACCGCTGGATGAAATGCCGATGCCGTTAAGCCTTATAGCTTCTGTAAGGATATTCTTAGCCTCAATTATAACGATACCGTACTGTTTATCCTCGGAAGGTCCGACCTTTCTTAACTCCTTCGATTTCTTGAGTGCGAAGGTTTCCTTATCGTCGATCAGCTGAACCGAATCAAACTCCGTCATGCCTTCGTTTGAATAATACTTGAATACAAATTCGCCTTTTTCTATCCTGTGAGCGAGCTCTTCATTCCCCTCAAGCCTGATGAAAACAGGATCGTCGGTAGAATCAAAGAGACTTTCATGATAAAGCACCAGAACGCTTCTTCCGATGTGATTTGTCTCACCGAAAAGAATAAAGGGCTGAAGCAGATTATAGGGCTCTTCCTCGGGAGATACGGTGATATCCTCCTCCATCGCCTCTTCTTCACTCTCCTCGTCGCTCTTTTTCTTGAACTCGCCTTCAACTACGACCGGCTTTTCAAACCTGCCCTTTAAGGGCACGATCGTTCCCATTTCACCATCGGTCATGAAAACATCCGTGATATGTGAGGATGTTACATAAAGGCTTCTGTCCGTTTCAAATATGATGTTGGAGCCGTCAACCAGATCCGAATTGGTCATAAGCTTTGTGCCCTTCGGGATCTTGGTTCCTTCAACGGAATTCTCAACAAGATTAAACACCACAAGGCTCCCCGCCGGTGTTGCAGGGCGAAGAGATAGATCCAGCATATTCACGAATTCTGCGTGATAGCGGTCCATTATATTATTAAGAACACCGATATTTTCCTGCATCTGTCTGGCAAATATCCTGGCTATCGTGGAACCTATATCAGGATTCTCGGTCGTAAAATGCCATTCGGGTGTGTATTGTTTTCTTAAATACTCTATTTGATTTTCTATATCGGCAGCAGTACGCTCATCAATGTTTTTCATTCTTTAAGATCCTTATACTTTAAGTATTTTCTGTCCCTTCGGTCATATCCACATCAATAACCTCCGGTTCGTAGAATTCTTCCTCTTCCTCTTCCTCGGGAACATCGGTATTTAAGTAGAACGGAAATACCATATTGTCCCTCTGGTTGGTCCCGGCCAGCGTATAGTCGATGTAGATCATAACATATCCGGACTTTTCTGAAAGATCCGTATTTATCTCGACATCGGATATCCGCGGCTCCTGTCTCATAAGACTTTCCGTTATATCCCTTCTCATCATAGCCAGGATAGTGCTTCCCGTATCCATAAAGGTGTAACCCATGATATCCGTACCGAAATCCGGCCTTGTTATACGCTCTGTTAGCTGTGTCATAAGGATAAGATATACCGATTCCTTAACACTTTTTGCTCCGGAGGAGGTTGCGAACCGCCCCGTTGCCTTATCTATTTCCGGCGGAAACTTCATTCCCGTCCCTAAAAAATCAAGTTCATTTGCCATTTTTCATCTCCTGATTCAATTCAAGTCTCGCTTTTTCCTGCCTACACCTTTCTTAGAGGCGGGGCATCCCGCTGAGATATATTTAACCAAGCTTGACCGGTGTTCCTTCTACGCTTACCGGCCCGCTGCTGGACAGCTTTAATATCGAATTTCCGTTTACGGTAACATTTCCGCCTTCCATCTTCATATTTGTGTTTGAAGATATATTCACGGAATTGGAGGCCTCGGCTTTTATCTTAGTGGACTGGATATCAATGGTGCCGTTGCTTCCGTTCATAATGATCTTGATATTGTCGCCAACCTTTATTGTGAGCTTCTGCTTGGCGATGATCTCCATCTGCCCCTGCTCATTCTTCATCTCGATCTTGTTCTCGCCTTCCTTATCAGAGATAAGAATGATCTTCTTTTCATTATCAAGATGTATCTTATTGGCTTCCTTTGAGGTGTTTATAAATATCTTATCCTTTTCGCCGTCGCCTTCGGGATTATCTTCAAAGGTTATTGTATTTCCGTTCTTTGTGGTTATCTTTTTAAATTTGTTCTTTTCATCCACGGACTTGGTGAGAAACTGGTCGTTGTCCTTCGGGATACAGCCTACAACAAAGGGCCGGGCTATGTTTCCATGCTCAAAGACCACTATTACCTGGTCTCCTATTTCGGGGATGAAATATTCTCCCCATTTGGAACCCGAGTAAGGAAAAGCCATCCTCGCCCACACCTGCTTGCTCTCGGTGTAATCACGGGCGTTTATCGAGATCTGGATATAACCTGCGCGTTCCTTATCGTAATTCTTTGTAACCTGACCGATGACCGCTCCGAATATCCTGTTCTCTCCTGTCTCGTTTTTTTCAACCTGGTGTTTTACCACCTCGTCCATAATATCGAAAAAAGGCATAAATTTTCTCCTTAAATAACCCCTGCACTCTTTCCCTGCAGGGTAACGGTGTATACTCCGTTTTTACTGATACTGTGATTTACATCCGTGATATAAAACTTATTGGAAACTCCGGTTCCTATCTGCGTAAAGTTGATGAACGACCCCGGAAGAGCCTCGGGAAGCCCTATCATATTAAGTCTTAAGGAGCCTAAACGGTAGGCCATATCATCAAGAAGCGATGTTGCCAGAAACTGTGCGTCATCCTTTGTTTCAACCGCTGCATCCACATAAACCTTGGTCTGTTTGGATATAAGAGCCTTCGCCTTATTTCCGCTTGATAATTTATTTGAATTCTTTGCCGAGGCAGTAATGGTCTTTCCCTTTGTGATATCCACTCCCCTGACATCCACCTTGCCCACAAGACCTGATATGTCATAGGAAACGTCATAGCTGTAAACATAGGGATTCGGGGATATATCCATCAGCATCTCGGAGCTGCTTTTGGCCTTCCTGAAGTAAACATATTTTCCCTGTGAGAAGAATTCGTAATTAAAGCGTTTTGCAACCTTTACCACAAAATCGTAATCACTCTCTCCGACCATCTCTATACGGACATCCTTTGGCTGCCCCGACTGTGCCTGCGGCTTATCGGGAGTATTTGTGATATCAAAACTTCCCACAATACCGCTGTTTTTCAGATTGCTGTAAACGGGCTGGTCGAATATCTCCTTGACGGCATCCGAATAATAGCTGGCCGTAAGCCTTTTGGAAGAATTATTTGCCATCATTATGCCCTTTATATCCATAGCAGTGATTATAACCACAGGCTCTTCATAGAAGGCCAGGTCATAGACAAAATCAACCTTTGAGATAAAGCCTCTGAAAACCTCCTTGATCGTGACACCGTAGCCTAAGCTTACCAGGATATCGCTTCCCAAAAGGATCATCTTCTTGATCTTCGGAGTATTGAATTCTCCCTTGTTGCTATCATATACACCGTTAATACAGATGGTTGCGATACTGGCCTTGTAATCACTGGTCAGATCTATCGATATCCTCTCAAGGTCGTAATGAAGCTTTCCACCGAACAGCTCATTCCCCCCAACCTTTACTGAATAAATGGGCTTGTAAAACTTCTCGTATTTCTTTTTCAGTTCTTCAAAATTATATGTAGCCATTTATAGCTGCTTTCTCCTTTATGGCCTTTATGATCAAAAATATCAGAGCAATGATTTTCCCATATTGGCAACAACCTTCTTGGAATCCAGGCCGTTTCCGAAGAATTCCTTAACCTGTCTTCTGAAGATATCCGCAGATTCGATGTGCTCTGCTTCGTCAACACAGACTATGGTAATATCCACAAAAGCACGACAAGGCTCGCCGTTTGTGTTGAACATTGCATATTGGCTTGCCACGGTATTTAAGATTCCCTCGTATCTCATATCACCCCAGATAAAGGATATAAGTCTTAAATCCGGGTCTCTTAAGGCTGCCGTAAAGGCTTCAACCTCAGGCTGCACCGATCTGTCGGCCACCCCCTTTTTCGCAAGCTTTGCAACTCCTGTTGCGATCGAAGAAGGAGACATGTTGAATTTATCGTAAGGAAATGCCCCCAGTGTATCTGTCTTATCAAAAATAAGCCTTGCCGAAAAGGTAACACGGGCATCCGCTGCACCTGTTTTGGAATTTCCGATGTTCTGGAAGCTCAGCTTTGACACACGACCTCCGGCGTAGCCGCCAATCCTTATTTCCGAAGGATTGAACTGAACCGTAAATACTTTCTTTTTTGAATTCTTAAAGCCGGCATATCCGATATCCGTTCCATTCAAAAGAACGTTATTGATATAGCTCTTCGCAAATCCGGGATTGAAGGATGAAGCAAGGTCGGCGGCAGAAAAGCCCGCTCCCTTATTTTCCTTAAGTTTTGCTATCTCTTCTTCTTTTTTAGGTCTGCCTCTGAGATCCGTTATCTCTATCACGGCCTTTGCGGTTAAGCCGACCATTGATTTGGCCATATTGGCCACATTACTTCCAAAGTCCATAACCGATCCCTCCTTAAAGCTTTATATTCAAAAGATTTCCGTTTAACACGCTGCTTCCGCCGAAGCCTCCGATTCCGGTTTTTTCGTTAAATACCTTCCCGAATGCTTTCATCCACTGCAGCTCATCATATTCGTAATCCTTTTTATCCGAATCCTGTGAGATGAAAAGGTCTACAGTAGCTCTTACCGGGTTTCCCTGCGTATTGAACATTGAATACCTTGCATTAACACGGGCAAGCTCACCTCTGAAATTCATGTCTCCCCAGAAGAAGACTACCTGCCTGTAAAGCGGATCCGTAAGAAGACCTACAAGAGCGTCCACCTTCTGTCTTACCGAATGCTCTCCCCCCACAAGGGACTGAACCATTGATTTTGTGTTGCTTAGGTTCGGCTGTGTATTCTGCAGCATAAAAGCATCACTTACCGTGGTATCGTCAAACACGAGCTGGAGGCTCATATTTGTGATACCGGAGAAGTTCTGCGAGTAGATCATATCTTCAAATGAATTTCCCTGCTGTTTTCTTAAGTTTTCCTGTTTACCGGCAGCTGTATCAAAGTGAATACTCGACGGATTGTACTGTACCTCAAAAGCCTTAAAATACGAAACAGTTGCAAATGCTTCCTTGTACCAGTTGGGATCAAACGAACCTACATCTCCCCTTGCACCATCCATGGTTTTGGGATTCAAGGCGGATGTAAGCGTTCCCTTAACGTCCTCAAGAAATTTTGCGGTAGACATCTTGTGATGTGCCGTTCCATAGCCACGCAACAATGAAGAAAGCATGTTTGCATCATCAACAATATTCTTTATTGGCGTCTCGTCATTTACCTTGTCTACATCCACTATACATAAAAGCGCCTTATCAACTACCATGATTAAAACCCTCGTCTGCTCTTCTCATTCATCATCTGTCTCTCTATCCTGTTATATACCTGATCGGAAATACTGCCTATCTCTCTTCTTACTCCGTCTGCGATAAGGCCCTGTATATCCAGGTTTGTATCGTAATTCTGAACTGTGTTTATCTCATTTACAACCCTGTTTGTTGCCGTTCTGTTTTCGGTTACTATCTCATCCTTTATTTCTTCCTTCATCTGACGGCGGATGTTTCTCTGATAGTTTTCCATAGCCTCCAGAACCTCTTCGCTTGAAACCGATTCATTTACTCTGTGAACCGTAGAGGCCGGTGAAGAATACATATCAGCCGAAGGTGCTTCACCCGGAACGGACGGTGCTTTAGTATCGATAAGCTTTCTTACATTTTCTATCTGAGTGGTGGATTCGTTTTTGATATTGTTTAACTCTTCTATCCGCCTGTTGTCCTCTTCTACCCGCTCAATATCGTAGATAAGCTGGCTTATATTGTTCACGCTTAAATTCCCGTTTATGATATTGGTGTTATCTCCGGCATAATACTGCTCAACGATCTCGAAGATCTTTCTGGTATTTTCGGGGAAGAATTTCATAGTCTCCCTGTAGATCTCCTTACGTATCTCATCCTGAAGACCCTCTTCTTCCTTAAGCTGTTGAACAACCTCTTCCGGATTCTCCAATGCCCTGGCCGCATCCCTCATGGTGTCCTTGGGGCTCTTTCTCGGCCGGCTTCTTTGGAATCTTCTCTCTATATTTCTTACATATTCCTGATATCTCTTTCTGTTTTCCTCATTTCTGATATTGATCCGGTTTATCTCTTCTCCGAGAGCTATCTCTTCCTCTTCGCGGGAAGGAGGGAGTGGCGCCGGTTCCATCTCGGTTATCTCGTTTTCTATTATATTCTGAACTTCGTTTAATTCGTTGTAATAATTTATCGCATTTGCGGTCTCTATCTTAAGCCTCTGCAGAGTGTTATCCGATGAACGGTACAGGGTATTTGCAAAGCTGTAATACTGATTGGTGGTATTGTTGAACCTTGCAAAACCGGTATTGTAAATATTTCTTATCATGTCAAGAAGCACGGCACTTGTGACCATGTTTGTTTCCGTACTCTCTTCTATCAGATTGTTTTCAATGTCTTCTTCATAGACATTCTCGTTATTATATACCAGCGGTACTCTTTCCCCGCGTGCCATGCCTATTATCCTGTCGGAGAGCATGTTCAGAGCCATATAAGTCTGCTCGGAAAGAGCATATTCGTTTGACTCAAAGGTATTTTCGTCAACACTTGTGTTAAAATTTGAAACTATCTGATAAACGGCCCCTGTATTTAAGCGGTTTAAGATGCTCTCATAGAGCCTGTTGTCGTTTTCTTCCCTTACGGCTTCGTATTCGTTTCTGTTTAAGGTATTGGCGATCTCGTTTATCTCTTCCCTGAAATTCCTGACATCTCCGAAATTCTGAACGAATACATCCACGATCTTATTGAGGTTTCTGGTCTCGTTCATTATTTCATAAACCTGTTCCATAAACCTTCTGTCATCCCTGATCCCCAGCTTGTACAGGGCATCCGTGATAAAAACCCTGTCCTGATAGGTGAGCTCGCCTTTTGCGCTTACCATTACCCTGTTCAGTACGTTGTTTAATATATCAACCTTCTGGTAATTCAGCTCGGTGGAACGGTTGGAATTTATGATGCTGGTCATTCCCTCGCCTTCGGCTATGTAGATCTCCGGAGGTGTATTAACGACATGCAAAAGATCCTCGCTTGTAATACCGGCCGTTAAAAGCTCATAATTGCCGGTAATGCGATGATAAAAATCCTCACTGCTCGAAACATATGAAGTTTTTACCTTTAGCTCGATCGGAGCCTTTATCTTAAGCATCTGTTAAACCCTGTGATCATTTATTATCAAGTGCATCTGCCATAAGAGCTCTTCTTGTGGGCGGCCACATTACCGTTTCGGCCATTTCTCCGGCATTTGCCGGTACGATAGCACTTCTTCTGCCCGTGCCCTGTGCGGTATTATACATTTCCGCCGTAGGTGTATGAAGATCGTACTGCGATTCAGGCATGCCCCATATCCTCGGTTCTGCAGGGGGATTTGTGTTTTCCTTATCGGGCATCTGACGCCTTGAATCCTTGGGCCAGCCAACCGTTTCCGCATAAGTTCCGGCGTTCTTGGGCTGTGCCGCACTCTGCTTGCCTTTGCCCTTTGCAACAGTGGCCCTGTCCTTGGCGGACATTGAGAGGTCATACTGACTTTCCGGGAATCCCCATTGCCTGTCATCTTCGGCGCTGCCGCTGGAATAATTCAGCTTCTGCTTCATTCCGTCATAGGGTGACATTGGAATGAGATCCGGCTTTGTTTTCATTTGTTTGGCCGGTCTTGCAACTCCTCCGGTCTCAGCCTTCATGTCCCATTTATCCTTACTGTCCTTGTCTGCGTAAGCCTTCATTTTCCTCTTATCCAAAACAAGATCCATCTTATTTTTATCAAATTCATTTAAAACATATTCATTCTTGGGCTCAAGCTGTGCTACGCCATTATTGTTCATCTCCCAGAGGTTTTCGGAATTACGTACCGGCTTTCCGGTCTTCGGATCAGTGGGAATCTTGCCGGGATTGTTCCAGTTATAAGCCATCATCAGCTTATCGTTAATGTAAAGATCCTTATCATTCTTAACTTTGGGATCGATCCTCGGATTATCAGGCAATACAAGCTTTCCGGATGCCGCTGCCTCGGCTGCCTTCTTGAAATCAAACACTTCACCGACTGATGTGCTCTCAAAGATATTTGTGATAACTACCAGCTCTCTGTAGGCAATGGTAGTAACCTCGGTTAAGAGTCCGCTCTTTTCGGCATTCAGTTCTCCGTATTCCTTATTGGTAACACTGCAGCCGGTAAAGGTGTAGAGCCTTCCAAAATATTCAGGTGCACTGTCTTTATCGGAAAAGCCTCTCTTGGCCGTGCTTCTGTATACCCAGAGAAATATGGGAAGCATAAGCTCTGTACCGTTCGCAATGGGATCAAACTGATCGATATTTCTCTGACCTACATATTTTTCAACCTGGAAGGTAAACGGCTTTGAGATGGACTTTCTGATCATATGAACATAATCGTTAACTCCGCCTTCCTGTATGTATTCGTATTCATTTTCCTTCGTAAATGCTCTTACGCTCTTTAAGGGTATGTAAAACAAACCTTCTACCTGCATTACAAAGTTATAACTGGGAAGCGGTTCATACCCTGCCCTGTCGTTATCGGTTATATAATCTAATGCTGCGCCTAAACCCATAATAAATCACCATCCTGTATGTTTTATACGAATGAGATCCTCCCCGGGCTTTAACCCGGTTTAAGATCAAAAATACTCTTTTCCTTCTTTTCCTTTGAGGGATTCAGGTTCTTGTTTATCTCTGAGATCTCTTTACACCACCTTCTTCTGCTTACGTGGTCGAGCTTCGATACCTCTTCCTCGCTCCAGTGAAAATAGTAGGAAATAAAGGACATTTCCCTGTAGAGATCGTCTTTGGGATAAAGCCTTAACCCTCCTGTGTAAAATTTATGGGCATATCAAACTCCTTGCCGCAATCGGGACATACACAATGCATCACGGGAGCCTCGATATCGTTGATCCTCTGATACATGTCCTGCAGAAAGGCCAGATCTGCCGTAAAGAGACGTTCTATGGTAGTTGCCGTTATGGCATCCATTCCCTCCAGCTCTGTAACCACCTTGCTTAATATAACAATGGTCAGATACGAAGGGTTTGAAAGAACTCTCGGGTCTCTGGTTGCCGAAATCTCATCACCGGCGGTCGCAAGCCTCATCTTTCCTCTCTTGTGAAGCTCTCCCGAGCCGTCGATATAGCCCTTGGGTAATGTAAAATCATAGATCGTTTCCATTTATTAAACTCTCCTTTTTAAAGATCTTTTATATAAGGGTTTTTATTTATTATATCAGGAATAAAAGCACGTATATAAAAAATCTTTCTAAATAAGCACTAAAAGCTTACGTCTTCCGGAGGGCGTCCCCTCCGGAAACATAAGCATTAATGTAAAGTACAGTTACTGTTCAGACCCGAGCCATGCACAAGCTGCGTGGCTACGGGGCTTTACAGTAGGAAGGTGGCACTTTGCCCATCGCCGAAGGCGATTTTTCATTGGCAAAGTGCGTTACAATTCAGTGGTCTGAAAGGCCACTGAATTGTAATAAAGTACACTTTAGTTGGGAATAACCAGTTCCTCGTAAGCGATCTCCACACTCTCGATTGCGACATCGCTTGTCTTCGCATCAAGATCGGGAGCCGAATATTTGGTTACCCATGCATTCTTTAATGTCCACTGTCTGGTACCTGTTGCTGAGGTTACCAGCTGTGCGGGAGCACCGGGGTTAATATCGATAAGCTCGATCGTAACCTCCTGTCTCGGTATCTGACCTCTTACTTCGGATACACATTCCTGTATCCAGGTCTTGAACGGGCTGTTGATGATGTATCCCATCTTCAGGGTTACATTTCCGTGCTTAACAAGTCCCGGAATCTTTACGGGTGCAAGTGAACCCGAATTACCCTGTCTGAATTCGATAACATCGACTGTTCCTTCAACCCCTGTCACTTCACTGAAAGCAGCCGTTCCTGCTATAGTGGATACAGTGACAAGGAAGTTCATTTTGGTTAACGGATAATCTGAACCTTTGTCATTTTTATATGCATCAGCCATAGTTTAAATCTTCCTTTCTCATTTAATGTTTACGCCGCCGATCAACCTTCTTCGCCTTCTCCGCCGCCACCGCCGGCCTCAGCTGTATGCTGGGTTACGCGGAAGATAACGAATTCAGCAGGTCTCGAAGGAGCAATACCGATGTTACAGATAAGCCTTCCGTTCATGATATCGTCTCTGCTCATTGTAGAAGCACCGATCTCTACGAAGTAGCTGTCTGAAACCGAATCACCGGCAAGCATTCCGTTTCTCCAAAGATTATCCAGGAAATTGGATATCGTAAGTGAAACTCTCTGCCAGAGTGATGCATCGTTGGGTTCGAATACAACCCAGTTGGTATTTGCCTTGATCGACTCTTCGACAAAGATGAAGAGACGTCTGACGTTGACATATTTGAAGTTGGAATTGCTGGAAGCTGTACGGGCACCCCATACTCTGATCCCCTGTCCGGGCAGTGCACGGATAAGGTTGATCCCTTCGGGATTAAGTACATCCTGCTCATCCTTTGTGTAGTTAACCTTAAGTCCCGTACAGAAGATAACTTCGTTTGCGGGAGCCTTGTGTACACCACGGTTTACATCGGTTCTTGAATAGATACCCATTACAGCTCCTGAAGGAGGGATGTAATCAAGCTTGTTGGAAGAACGATCATAAACCTGGATCCAGGGATGATACATAGCAGCATAGGTCGAATCGATGATCTGTCTGTACTGGATCAGATCTGCGGTCTTTGTCATCTCGCCGGGCATATCGATAACTGCAAAGCGTGAACGAAGGTTCTCACAATGTGCTACGAGTGCTACGATGATCTCGGGAGTTGTGATACCGGGTATTGCCATCATGCTGACTGTATTGTTCTCAAGGAATGCCTGAATACCTGTTCTCTTTCCGGGGCCGTTGTCCTCTCCGATAAAGGTTCCTGAATTAACCTTTGCCATTGAGCCGTCTGAACCACCTTCAAGAACGAACATTCCGCTTGTGTTGCCCTTACCGAAAATACTTTCGACAGGATTTCCTGCTTTTTCCACAGGCTTAACCTGAACCTTTACAAGATTGCTTGTTGCAAGCTTTGCATCGATGTAACGGGGTGAAGCCATATTGAATGAAAGCTCCGAGTAGTTCTCTACATCATCTCCATATTTCACTGATATGTCTACCGTTACTAAATAGAGAAGATTCTTGGGAACTATACCTGCATCAACTGCAGAATCGGGAAGCTTTTCTTCGAAGGTTACCTCATTATCGAAGATTGTCTTGATCTTGTTGTATGTACCCTGGAATTCCACGAGATCGCCCTCACGGAATCCGTCGAGATTCTTTGCGATAAAGCCTGTATCTGTTTTCTTTGTAAGCTGAAGCTTATGCTTCTTTCCAAGAGCCATTATAACCTGGATCTTGTTACCCCACTTACCGGGATTTGCTGCTTCAACGGTGAGGATACCCTTATCTGCCTTTGCGCTTACAGCATCCTTGGGAGCTACACGCATTACATAACAACGGGTTCCGCCATTGTCGAAGAACTGTTCTACACTGTTTGCAAGAAAGCGATATTCGCCAAAAGCAAACTCTGAAAGAAAGCCGCCAAACTGTTGTCTGAAGCTCTTCATATTTGTTACAAGAAGAGGAGCTCCCTCTACGGGTCCTTTTTCGGCGAAGCCTATAAAGCCCGCTGTACTTGTTCCAACGCCTTCTATGCTACGGGGAGAATTGTCATATTCTTCCACATATACACCTGGTGAAAAATATTCAGCCATATCTTACCTCCAAATTAGTTAGATTTTAATTCGCTGTAGTTTTTACCTGTCCCGGATTCACTATTGAGATTGAACCGCCGAATGCACACATACATTTACAATCCTGTGTCAAAACGGGTTTTCCGTCGACTAAGATCTTCGGTTTTGTGGGTATCCACGTTCCTGCCGGTGTAACCGTACAGGGCTGCGGAGTTAAAACTCCAAGTGCCGCGGCAGTAGCTGCAGCAACTGCCGGATTTGTCGGAGTGGTACACATTCCGAATGGTCCCATATTTGCCGGGGTTGCATCCTGGATGGTCCCCGCCGGCTTGCCGTCGCACATGATCTTCTGTTGTGATGTCACTCTTAAGGGTGACGGTGCTGTTCCGAATGAGCACATACAAGTTGCGCCCACAGTGGCTACCTGACTCAATTTTTATCCTTTCCGGGCTCTTTGGCCTTTTGATCCGCTTTCGGATCCTTATCTTCCGATTCTTCCGGTCCGGGCTCTTCTACAGCTCTAACGGCCCCATCCATAAGATCGATCTCTCCGTAGGTGTTTCTGAAATCAATTTTTCTGAAATACACCTGTCCGTCTACCACAAATCTCAGAACATATTCCAAAACCGTGGCATCGTCCCTTATGAGAAATTTGAAGTTTCCTTCCTTATCGGCTTTTCCGAAGATCCTTCTGTAGATCTTCTGATTTGCCTTAACACTCTCCGGGATTGGATCTCTTACGTTGACCTTTTGCGGTCCGGGTGAACCGACTACTTCAAAAATTTCGTAACCATTTCCATCGTCATTCAGAATTCCGTAGAATATCTGATCTAACCGCACTTCCATGCCGGGTACAAAGCCAAACAAGCTCATTATGTTTTTCTTGAGATTGTATTCGCTGTATGATGCGACCGGTTTTCTCAGGTAAATGCCTTCGATGGATTCAAGAGAAGTAAGTTTGCCGGAAATACCAAAGACTGACTCTCCTGTAGCTGTTTTCTCTGACGGCATCAGGAAAACATACGAGGTCGGGATCTGTTCGTCCATTGTTTCATAATTGATCTCAAGGTCCGTGCTTTCATATCCATAAACTTCTATGTGCATGAGACAGTTTTCTCTGCCACTGTTTATGAAGATGAAGTTTCCGTCGCCTCTCGGTTCCGGACGAACGGGGCAGCCGTCCTTCATAAATCTGACATTCATTTCGTTTACTGCAGCTCCCGTTGTGGTATCGATGAGATTAATAACAAGGTCTAATCTTGCACGAATAACAGAAGCGTCCACCTTTTAATATTACCTCCTTTCTTCTCCAGTAACATGCAGACTGAAGCTGGCATCTGTAACACGAGGTGTGGAAATAACCTCTCCGCTGGACAGGAATACGGGTGCCGCCTTATAAAACAGGCTTATCTGATATGGTTTGTTAATAGCCTGCCACACCCTTACCTTTTCCTCCAGACTTATCTTCGCCTGAGACAGTACTATCGGAGGTTCCTGCGTGTCCAACCACGACTGCAGTTCATTTGGTCTTACAGATGGTTTATCATTAACTATCTGGGCTACTCGACCAATGATCTTTTGTATATCCGGTGCCTTTAGTCCCATCTGGGAGGAACCGTTTATAAAAACCATATAATATAAAGAATATGGTCTTGGCGGCTTTGATAAAAGCGCTCTTCCCCTCTGTACGGTGTTTGGAGTCGACAGCATTACATCTTCTTTTATGTCGTACAGGTAAAGCCCGACGATATAGTCAACGTCCTGTGCCGCAGGGGATGAAATCTCTATATTGTTCGGTGAGGGGATGGGTTCAGGACACATCTTTTCCCTCAATGTCCTCACTATATATGCACTTACATCTGCGATTATGGGATAATCTGCCATTTTTCTGCCTTTCCTTATGACGGTTTTGCCCGCCGCTGATAATATATACGATTAAAGTTCTTCGAGGGCCGAAATTAAATTTTCGACCGGGCTCTGCATAGAGCTTGTTACTATAACTGCCGTCTGCGAACCGCTTACATATTCCGTATCGCACTTAAAGATATTTGTCGCATCAGCCTCTGCAATGTAAGGTACCGTTGAGAAAACTATCTTTTCGGTCAGGTTTTCGGTTTTATCGGAATCCTTTCCGATGGAATAAGAAGCACTGCCGTTTTTGAAAACATATATCTTTGCTCCGTAGGTCATCGTTGAGGTTCTCTTGGAATCATCATAGAAATATCTGTATTCCGTCACATCTCCTACGGTCTTTAAGCTGATACCCTCGATCGTCTTATCCTTTGTATACTGATTGAAGAAATAAGGGTTTCTCAAGCTTCTGCCACGCTGTGCCAGCTCTCTTGCAAGCTTGTTTGCAGGTTCCACACCGCTTCGACCGTACCTTGAAAGACCGGTGGTTGCGATCGCCAGCTCCTTTGCACTCATCTCGTCTATGCCTTTTCCGAAGAAATCAAGAAGTGCATTTAAGAGATCATCCTCTGAAAGTGCTCCATCCTTCTTATCTACATTATCAAGAGCATCCTTGATATCTCCTGTATCCGCTCCCATGTCCTTTGCTGCATCAAGAAGATCATTTAAGCCATCCTCATCGCCTAATCCTGCAAGGGCATCAGCCATACCGGACACATCTGCATTGGGATCCTCTGCAAGAGCCTTTTTGGCCTTATCAACTATATCGGATCCGTCATCTCCGCCCGCATCGGCTATATCCTGATCAACAGCAGCGATCTTGGCATCTAAAAGCTTTGCTCCGGCAAGATCGTTATCATCGAGTGCTGCATCGCGCTGCTCCTGAAGATCTGCCTTTTTATCCTTAAGCTTATCCAGCTCCGATTTAAGGCTTGCGTCCGAATCGATTATTCTCTGTGCTTCTTCCTTGAGCCAAAGAATAAGGGCATTTATCGAAGCATTTGCATTTGTCTTGTAGGCATCATTCTTAACCTGATCAAATAACCCTTCGGCCCAGGTGATCCTTCCCTGAACATAAGCTAATGCCTCAGCTGCGGAATCTCTGTCGCTTGCAGCTCTTATAAGGTACTGAACCTCCATACGTATGTCTTCGGTTGCCGCCTTTTCACTGTTCAGCGCCGCCTGCTTTGAATTCTCCGTGGATGCTTCATTATATTCATCATTCACACCCGCGCTTACCGAATTGGTATATTTATTGCACACCAGTGAAAGCAGCGAACTCTTAAGAAGAGACAGCTCTCCGGATGCATCTATTATATTGTTATCCCTGATATTTAATACATGCTTTAAGTAGGTGATCGGTCCGCCGAGCTCTTCTGTGGTGGAGTCTTCTATAACGGATACCGAATATTGATATTCAGCATGTCCCAAAACCTTATCGACATCCTTTAAGGATTCGGCTATATGAGTATTGTAGCTTTCGTCACAGTTGCCCATGGACTCGGATATCGCACTTATTATATTATTATCGATATTAAAGTTTTCTTCGCTTAAAACAGTTGCGATCTTAACATCATCATCGCTTTCCTCTTCTGCCGCTTTTGCGGATGAAGAAATGCTCGAGCTCTTTCTGCTCTGTGCCTGCTCAAGAACCGTCCACCAACCATCAGAATCCTTCGTGATACCTAACTTTGAAAGCCATTTATTAAGCCAGGCAAGTGAGCTTTTGGATGACTTTGTAAAGTCATGCTTTAACGAATCCTTCAGCTCCGTAATGTATTTCTCGTCTCCGGAGGTGTTTTCATCATCGGAGGAATCCTTGAAGTTACCCTCAGAAGTATAATAATCTCCGCTTCCCAATGTAAGAAGGGTATTCAGAGCACTTACATCATCCTGTGAAAGCTTTGCCATTATTATGGCACGTCTCGATGCGTCAACCTTCTTCATAAGACCGTATACAACCTGCGCTTCATCGTTATTTCCGGCCTTCTTTAAGTTATTGTACAGGACGTTGAGCTTTGACAGCTTCTTGTCCAGATCGTTTGTCTCGTCATCCCTTAAGTCCAGAGAGAAGAAGGTATTTAACAACTGATAGTAGTAAACATCACTTCTTAAATGTCCGGAACCCTCGGAATTCCTGTTCTTAAGGAAATCCTCCTGAGATATATCCGCTTTGGTATCGCTCATTGTATATTGCATCCAGAGCGGCTGAAGCTCTTCCATTTCGGTAAGATCATAGGGATCGGGTATATCGAAGGGATTTACCGGAAGACCTGTAAGAGCATCCATTAAGATTCCGTCGGCCCCCATAAAATACTGTACGTACAGGGGATCCAGAACTGATTCCGCTACAGGAACGCTCTCCGAAGACAGACCTTTAATACCGTTATCAATGTCGTCTACTAAAACCCAGCTGTCATCCGAAAGCTCGGATTTGTAATAGGTGTTCTGCTGTCCCGTTTTGCTTCCGCTCTTTACGGCCTTTTTGTATATGTCATCCGTTAAGGCATCCTTCTGGACGATATAGGTTCCGAGGAAGATGCTGCTGGTCTCGACCGTATATTTTGACTTAAACTCCCTGTAGGTAATAGCCTTATCAGGATTGAACAGAGCATGAATATTTGCAGCCGGAATTGAGACTGCCGTAAGGGTTGCGGCGAGGACTAAAGCCCCCGCCCTTTTTATTAAGTTTTTGATGATCGATTCTTTTTTCATAAGCTCTTACTCTTCTTCATCGACAAGTTTCTTTACCTTGACGTTTTGCGTATCCAGACGTGCCTTATACAGTGATGTTCCGCCTTCATCGAAGAACTCAACCGTTAATGTTCCGAGATCGGTCTCCACAAGACCCAAGTGTCTGAGAGGCTTTTCTATCTCAAGAGGAGCACTTGCTCCGACCTTGTTGCCATTCTCATCGGTGAACTGGTACTTCTTAACCTTTTCATCGTCAAGCTTGAGTGTTATATCCATAAATCCGGTCTCTTCGTTGGATACTATCTCATAAGTTCCGACTACTTCGCCTTCATTCTTCTTTATGGCCAGATCGCTGATAACCTCGAGATCCCCAGACTCGACTTCCGGATCAAAATCACAGTCGTCTATGAATTTATCTCCGTCGTAAAGTCTTACGAAAAACCTGTCGGCTTCGGTTGTTGTAAGCATCAGATGCCTCAATGACTTATCGAAGGGCATCCGCTCTCCTATCTGTGTCTTGTCGGCCCAGAGCTCGTAATCCGTAACCTCTATAGGGAAGTCTTCAGGCTTACTGAGTGTCAGTTCAAACTCAAACTTCTCTATTATGGGCTTTAATGTATAGTGAAGCTTTGTCTTGCTCTTTTCAACATAGCTTTCACCTTCTTTTGCGGTTTGCATATCAGCATCGGTTCCGTCCAGAATAGCACTGACACCTCCGCAGGTGGTTCTGTCAAGCTCGTGAAGAGTCTTGGTATAAAGCTTCATTGAATCCAGGTACTGGTTCTGAAGATCCTCGTACGACTGAAGCTCGCTGTCATATTCCTCAAAGGTCATTTCTCCGAGCTGGTTCTTGATATATGACTTATCCAGATTCTGTTCTGCTTTGTCCAGATCGGTCTTAAACTGCTGATATGAATTCTTGACTGAAACATAATTGTTAAAGCCGTCAGTAACCGCGGTGGTGAGATCGTCCTCTGCCGCTTCTCTGTCATTCATTGCCGTTACCATATCATTTACAAGTGTCTGTACAACTCCGGAATCATCTTCTATATAACGGGTACCGTCTAATGACCCTTTAAACCAAAGCCTGGGGAATTTAAAGAAGAGGATCCTCTTTTTTCCTTCCCAGTAGCTGTCTATCTTATTGAGAAAGTCCTTATATGCTTTTTTGAATGCCTTCTTATCTACTTCTCCGCCGTTTAAGGCTGCCTGTACATAAGAAGAAATAATATTTATATCACCGCTGTATTTTCTCTGGAAAAGATCGTAATTGGTCTTTAACTCTATTTTCTTAGAAGCTTCTGCAATACGTGCTTCGTATACCGTTTCATCTCTGTCCATCGCATACTGGATAAGCGGATCCAGCTGATCTCTGGTGAGCTTTGTGTCGATATAGGGCGGTGCGAAATCGTAACCGGTGCTTATATCCTTTCCCATAAGCTTGGAGAGCTTTTTCAGATTGGCCTCCAGGGTTCGTCTGTCCGCCGCAATGGTTGATGTAAGTGATTTCTGCTTGGCTTCCATTTTATCGATGTCGGCCTGGTTTGCGGTACCTGCCGCAAGCTTTACCTTATTTCTCTTAAGGTTGCTCTCTACCGATTCAAGGCGTCTTTCATTGAAGGCTATCTTTTTCTGCCCTGCTACAATGTCCACAAAAACATTGTTTACATCCTGATAGACTGTTAATATAGTGTCCTTTGCCTTGTGCTCGGCTACCGAAATATCGTATTGAAGTGATACCGGCGTAAAATCAAATTCCGCCGACTGGGCCTCATTTAACTGCTGTGGAAATGTAAAGCTTAAGAGAGGTGACCAACGGAAAGTGGTAAGGTTCGTTTTCTTAAGGGAAAGCGATTTCACCTTACTGTTGTATGCCGCCTGCTTTGCATCTATCTTGTCAACAGCCGCATCATATTTATCGCTGTTAACTAAAGCCACCTGTCTTGCGGTCTTAATATCCAGCTTTTGATTTCTTGCATAAACCGTCACCGGAACAGTTGAAAACCCGGAAATCATACAGATAAACGATAAACCGCATATTATTAACTTTTTTGCAAGTCCGTGTTTTATCATAATTTAAGGTATTCCCGTTTCCACAAATACTGATACACTATTCTGTCATAACTTATATACGAATACATTTTACAAAAAGCCAATCAGGCTTCTCCGGCTTTTGTAATGTAATAACAGTCAAAGTTGTCGCTCTGTCCGTTGCAGACAAAGCTGTAAATCTGCTCTCCTCTTTTGAAGGAGTATATATATACGGAATATTCGTTATCAAAACCGTTTACCGTAAACGCATCCGAAAACATCGGTTCGACATCCATCTCTATACGTGAGTTTTCAGTATTTCCGGTTTCGTTTAACGTATTTATTGCTATAACCTCAGGCAAAACAACCTTAGAATTTCCTTCGTATATGGGATTTCCCATAACCGATGCTATATCGGATATTTTTCTTAGACGGTTATTGCCGTAGGGAAGTGAATTCTGAAGTACATATACAGCCTGAACCTTTGCGGAATCATCGACTGCCTCGCCGTCTCCGACAGCTTCATAGATGGCATTTATCCCGGGCATATATACGATATTGCTGTCTTCGTATGTATAGAAGACTTCTTTTCCTTTATACATTGCAACAACTTCCGGGGCCGTTTTGCCCAGAAGCTCTCCATATACTATCTCATCAGAAGCAAATTTCCCGTTGAAGAGCTCGTTTCCACCACCGTCATACAATACACCGGTGCCGTTCTTCTGTCCCTGCGAGAATTCTCCGACATATTCCGTAGTCCCGTCATCCCTGAAGAGATTTCCGGTACCGCTGAAAAGATTTTCATGGAAGGAACCGTTATATCTTAAATTTCCATTACCATAGTTTAAGGTACCGACTCCCTCGTATTTACTGTTCTCAAAGTTCCCTGTATAAACAACATTTCCTGAGAGATTGTAAAGTGTTCCGGCCCCCTGTACGGCGCCCTTGCTAACATTTCCCTCGTAAGCTAAATACCCGCTTTTTCCGGTGATCTGCACCTTTTCATTTGCCAGACGAAGCCTGAAAGAATCGTACTTGTAGGTTCTGATACCGCCGTTTGTTCCGAATCTTGAGAAAAGCTTGGTTTCGGAAGTAATATAAAACAGACTTATAACTCCCACAACTACCACGAGCATATATGCCAGACGCTTACTTACAAGCCATCCGAATACCGGAAAATAATCATTTTTGTTCTTAGGTCTTACATCCAGGAGACTGTAGAAGAAGTCTCTTATCTTGATGATTATTCTGGCTTTTATGAATGCCCAGCTGGTATAGAGTTTTAGATTGGAAACGATACTCGCAAATCTGGATTTGATCGTTTCCAGCAAAATACTTAAGATATTTCCGCTTCCACCCATTTATTTTTCCTTTTAAACCTGACTTATCTTACTTATATAACTTATATAACTTATATAACTTATATAACTTATCTTACTTGTAATGAAGTTCACCAAAGTCTGCGTTTTCAACTTCCTCATTGAGATATTTCTCACTCTCAAAGAGATACCATCTTATAAGTTCGTCCGTAGGATATTCCTTGAGCAATTCAGAGAACTGGTTTCTTGCAAAATAAAAATCCTTCTTATAGAAAAGATTAAGTGTTGCTTCAAATCTTTCAGCGCTCTTCATACGGTTTATACGTTCATCTCTGCCCACAGCATCCAATACCTCGTAAAGCTGGATCTTATCCGTATCTTCACCGGGCTGTATATAACCGATGTGTCTTAAGGGTAATGTGATATTTTCTCTTCTCTTAATATATTCGGTGATTACCAGCGGCAGATTCAGGTCGCGGAAGAATTTTGCGTAAGAACGCATCTCATCCATCTTGTCTCCTACAAGGTATGTAAGAAGCTGGCCTTCCGTACCCACTGTTCCGTAGGTGAAGCCTCCGTAATAGATAAATGCCGAAAGCCGCTTATATCCTCTGTGCTTCATATTATCCGTAATAAGGTTGGTTCCGAATTCGGTTACTCCTCTTTCCTCATCAAGGAAGAACATTTCAAGCATTGAAAGCGACGAATCCGAACTTATAAGTGTGGAATTCTCATTTTCCTGACAGCTCTCTATATCGGATATGACATCCTTAAGCCCCGAAGCTCCGTCATGCGAGGACAACTCGGTCTGACCCGTGGAAATGAATACAAGAGAGCCTTTTCTGTCAAGCTTCTCACCTTCCTTCACCTCAAGTATCGAATCCTTTGCCAGAACACGTTCAATATTCTTGGGTGCATATTTGAAATATGCCTCCAGTATCTTATACTTGGAATAATTGATCTCTTCAACTCTCTTTTCTATTTCCGAAATGGAATTCCACATATGAACCATGTCGTTTCCATAGGTTCTTCTGTTCCGGTTGATCGCACGTCCCAGAGCAAGATCGTTTAACCCGTTTCGAAGCTCTGCGAGATCCAGATTTATGACTCTGTATATCAGGAAGAGAAGAAGTGTTCCTATAATAAAGAGTATTACGAAAACAAGCATCAGACGGGGACTTGTCGTCAGGAACTTAAGTCTCTCGTTCTCTCCGGCATCGGATATTACACCCATCAGAACATAATCACTCATAAAGCTGTTACCGGCTACGCCAATGGCAACACAGGGATTTCCATTAATATAGAAGTTCTCCCAGGCATAATTGGAAATATTGTTTTGAAGGGAAAGTGTTGCATTTCCGGCTTCACTGCCGTATGTGTATCCGACATCCTCCATATTTCTGCCGCTTGCCGAAACATAGGCATAATTATCCGGAATGTGTACGATAAGAACATCCTTGAACACGCTTGAATTACCGGACTTTGTAACAAATTCGGAAAGCAATTGCTGAAGTACGTAATAATCAAAAGAATCGTAAAATTCCTTGTCTTTATAGTCGAGCGACTCAAAGCCTCTTATGTCACTTCTTAAGGATTGAAGTGACAGAACGGCATATTTATTGTTCTGCTCCGTCAAAGTCTTTCCGTGATCGTATGAAAGATAATTTACGAATATGATCATTATGATCACAAGGATCACCTCTGAAATAGTGAACGCATAAACGGACCTGTTTCTGTTAAAGAGATTTCTTGCAATAAGAGTAACTGCAATGAGCCATACCGCAAGAGCTGCGATCCAAACAAGGAAATAGCGTCCGTAAACAACAAAGCCCTTAAGCGGGGAAAGCTTCATTTTTGAGATAACATCCGTAACACGGGCATCCTCGGCAAAAGCCCCGGTCGGCTTATCGGCATCTGTTCTGTATGTCAGTTCTCCGTCAGCATATTTTGCATCAACATAGAAGCGCCCCTCGGTGCTTCCCTTTATTCTTACCGTGTCAACAAAGCCCTTTGATTCCTTTTCAGACTTCTTGGCGTTTTTCTGAGAACCTTCCTCTTTCTCTTTTTCCTTTTTATTCTCTTTCTTTTCTATCTCCTTCGGATCCAGAAGCTCCGATTCATTCAGACTGTAGATCTTTATGGTACTTCCGTCCGATGTTATAACAGTAATGAAGATATCTCCGTTTTCGGAGGATATATCTTTTACGATCTCGCCTTCTTCCAGATAAAAACCGGAGGTTTCCTTTATAACGGAAAGCTTGTTTGCCAGAGTAACGATCCTGTATTCTTCCTTGAGCTTCTTGATCGCCGAACCGTTCTCTTCAACCACAACTTCAACCTGTTTTGATAATATCGCCATCAGGTTTCCTTCATATACACCGAGACGGTAAACCTTTTCGCAATCCATTGACTGTGTGTTGAAAATGTTCTTCACTCTGCCATCGGTATTAAACCTGTATATCAGGCCTTCTCCTTTAAGGTTCTCCGAGAAGAAAACACCCTCGCTTGTAACCATGCTGTCGGTATATGCCGTATATTCCGTACTGTGGATCATCTCGCTCATGACACGGGCAAAGATTAAAGCCGATACAATAATGCTCACTATGAAGATTATGGCGTAAACACGTCTTCTGTTAGTCATCCTTATTTCCTCATTCCGTCGGGACTATCCCGGTCATAAAAAGTTTATTCTGCGTTACTGTTCAGTCGTCCTCCGGGCCACTGAATAATAATTATTTTGCCAGATTTTCTGTTCCGATTATCTTGAAATTATTAAACAAAAGCCTGAGCCAGGAGCCGTTTCCGAGTATCAGCCTTGACAGTAGTATACTCAACGCAAAAATGCCCAACATCAGACATATCCAGAACAACACTCCGAAAATCCTGTCACTGTTGTTTCTGAACCATGCCTTGATCTTGGTAAAAATACTGCTTTTTCTGCCGCCCACGGCTGCAATGGTTATATCTCTGTAAAGATCCGTAAATCTGTCGTAGCTCTTATTCCCGACCTTCTTCTCAAGAAGCTGATAGCTTATCGCCTTTTGATCAGCCTTTGACTCAAGAAGCTTTAATAAGATCTTTGCACACTCTACCGTACATTCCTTCTCTCCTCTTGCGGCATCAAGCTCACTCATATCAACAGCGTAGCTTAAATACACGGTATTCTCGCTGGTAAGATTCAGTTCTCCCTGCGAGAGTATGAGGTAAAGCAGCGGATATGGGATTTTTGACGAGATGCAGGATAAGATAGTGCTTATACAGATATCTTCACACACAGAAAGCTTATACGCATCCCCGGCGTAAAAATCCGACAGGGGGCGTTCTTTTCTGTACGGAAAAACAAGACAATGTCCACCGAAGACCGTAAAGCTGTCTATGAGGCATTCGTTCTTCGCTTCCTTGTCTGCCACCCTGAATACTTCCAGGATGTTTTTCACTATATCATGCTGATGTACGATTATAACCGTATACAGGCTTCCGTTTGAGGAGTTTAAATCTCTGCAGACATAACAGTCATTGTTCTCGTTGCAGAATTTTGTTACTACAGTCGAAAGCCGCATTTTTTGTGATTCAAAAATCATCCGGCTCATCCTTTATTTTAATTTAAGGTTGGGTAGCTCAATCTTCGGCCCTTCCGGCTGCTGCTCTTCACCCATACTGATACCTTCTTCTTCGGCAGTCTTCTTTACTATTGCATATACATAAGTACATATAACCGGCATATCGGTACAATAGATACGTACCTCATATACGCCCTCTTTTGCGGGAGATGTATATATTCCGTCGGGAGTGATCTCTCCGCTGGCGGGTGCGGTCAGCTCGTACGTAATGCTGCAATTCTTCATGTTATTGAAACGAACCCCGAAGAAGTGACTTTCTCTCGGTCCCATAATAACAGTAGGAGTTTCTGCCGTGATCGATTTATCCATGTAATCCAAGGTCTCCATCTCTTCACCGGCAGGGAATCTTATGGCAACCCATCTGTATGAAAGAACAAGATATTCAACATCTCTTAAAAGCCTTGCCGCAACCACGAAGCTGCCCTTGTCATTTAAGATCTTCACAGCGGTTTCAGCATCGAGAAGCTGATTGTTAACAGCCGAGAAAAGTTCCGGATTTCCGTAGATCGTGCTCTTCGCGCTCATGCCAAGGGATTTGTCATCAGCCACGACCTCATAGCCTACAGACACATATACATTGCCCTTTCCAAGGCCATGTGCGATCTCACCCGAGAAGCGGATGTCACCTGCGTGAGCATCTTTCCCAAGAGGTATCTCCAGTACACCTGTGGCATAATTCTTGTTATCAAAGCTTTCCACAACAGTGGTCTTTTCCTGCTTTTCTTCCTTCTGTACCTTCCTGTTTTCCTTACGTATATCTACATCCTTATTGAAAAACTCAAGGAAATCATTTTTCTTAAGCTCCTGTGAGGGAGATGAAATGTACTGCTTTACTCCGGTTTCCGTTATATCTTCTATGACATAAGCGCCCTCGGTACGTACAAGCCTTATATCTGCAAGCTTAATATAATCCACCTCTCCGATGTTTCTCATCTCCAGATTCATACGGCCGGTTTCACGATTGACCAATTCCAGGGGAGATATATCGGTAAGGCGGATCTTCATGCTGAAGCTGGATGCGCATCCCACAGCCACATCGCTTTCAAAGGCTGTCGCGCTTCCGCTTCTCAATATTATATCTGTCTCGATTGAGCCAGTATCTTCGGTATAAAGCCAGAAATCCTTCTTGTAAACTTCTCCTTCTGCAAGAGAGATATCCTCGACATCTATGTAGATCTCCTTCTCTCCTTTAGCGTTCAGAAATGAAGGTGTTTCAATAACTGCGGAGCACGAAAGACGGGTATCCGCACTGGTTAATTTTCTGATCTCGAGAACCATTTTAACATTTCTGCCCTTGCAGGCCGTTGTCGGGAAAACTATATCTCCCGTGTAATCATTTCCGGAGAAGAGGTTCTCTTTTGAAATGAATTCGGAATCCATATCGAATACCTCATCCATTGTCTCCGAATCCACGAGGAAGAGCTCATACCCTTCACTTATACGGTTGAATTCATATTCCTTGTCGGTCTCTTTATGATTCACCGAATAAACACTGTGAACATCCTGTTCCTTGAACCTGACGCACAGACTGACATTCGAGCTTTCAATTCTGTCAAAGCCATCTATTGCCGACAGCTTTTTAACAATTGAAGAGTCTATGACGATCTCACGTCCGATACCGTCGATGGCAACTCCGCTCTCAATGAGGATCGAAAGGTCGTCCAGACTGAATACACCGCAACCGCAGACAATTCCGCTTCCGTACATCAGACTGTTCATAAATCTGGACTTGTTGATGAAGTAGTTCTGTTCAGCCTGAAAATCAGCGCTGGTCAGCATCTTCCCGGGGTAATAACGATTTCTTTCAAATGGATAAAGTTGGTTGTTACTCATATTTGTGCTCCTGATAATAGATATTGACCCAATATTTGTTTATATCAACTTTTGCATTATAAAACATAATTAAAATTATGTTAATCATTTTTATCATTTTTTTATAATATTTTTTTCAAAATATTCCCTGTTTATGCGATTTATCTTTTTTTAGCCAATTTAAATTTACATAAATTTCCGAAAAATGTTAACCACAATATATAGTAAGCAAGCCATAAATCCTTCTAATTACTGTACCCATCCCAATTCTTTAAATCCTTATCCTTAAGTTATGGTATAATCATTTAGGATCGAAAGGAATAAAAGCATGAATAATAATATCAAAGTTGCCTTTATCGGCCTGGGCCTAATAGGCGGATCAATCGCAAAAACCATTCGAAAAACACATCCGTCGGCTAATATTATAGCATTAAACAGAAGCAGCGCTCCGCTTGAAGAAGCATTGTCCGATGGTGTTATAAACGCAGGCACACATGAAATTGACGATAATTTCAAAGACTGCGACATAATTTTTCTTTGTACCCCGGTTGAAACCAACACCCGCTTTCTTCCGCTTCTTTCAGAATATCTCACCCCCGACACCATTCTTACCGATGCCGGAAGTGTTAAAGGTGAGATCCATGATGCAGTCTCAAGGCTTCTTCCCGACGCCCCCTTTATAGGTGGGCACCCCATGGCCGGCAGCGAAAAATCCGGCTATGCCAATTCAAGTGATCATCTTATGGAGAACGCTTACTACATACTTACTCCGGGTCCGAACGCTAAGGATAAACAGATTAAGTTTTATTCCGATTTTGTAAGCTCACTCGGTGCTATCCCTATGATACTGTCTCCCGAAGAGCACGACTATATCACGGGCGCAATAAGCCATGTTCCCCACCTCATAGCCTACTCTCTTGTAAAAATGGTTAAGGATGCCGACGGTGAGGATGAACACATGAAAATGATCGCAGCCGGCGGCTTCAAGGATATCACCAGGATCGCCGGATCCGACCCTACAATGTGGGAACAGATCTGCCTCGAAAACAGGGATAATATCCTCTCTATCACCGATCTTTACATTGACACTTTAAAGGAGCTTAAGTCTCTTGTTGAAAACAGGGACTCCAAAGCCCTTTACTCGGTCTTCAGGGATATAAAAGAATATCGCTCCTCCTTCTCAACACAGCCCAAAGGGCCGATAAAAAAGCAATTCGACCTTTATTGTGATATAATCGATGAGGCCGGTGCCATAGCTACCATCGCCACTATTTTATCAACATCCGATATCTCCATAAAAAATATAGGTATCGTTCACAACCGTACCTTTGAAGAAGGTGCGCTCCATATTGCATTCTATGACGAGGAATCCTGCAGCAGGGCCTGCGATATCCTGAAACGTCATAATTATAAAATTTATGATTCTAAATGATCCGGAGGTAAAAATGAAACTTTCAAAAGTACGTGCCCTGTCCGGCACAATCAAGGTCCCGGGAGACAAGTCCATATCCCACAGAAGCATCATGGTAGGTGCCCTGTCGGAAAACGACACAAAGGTCCTGGGCTTTCTGAAAAGCGATGATTGCATGTCCACAATAAACTGTTTCAGAAAAATGGGCGTATCCATCACCGAAAACGATGACGGCAACATAACCATTCGCGGCGTCGGCTTAGATGGTCTTAAGGCTCCGGATTCCCCTCTGGATTGCGGAAACTCCGGCACCACTGCCAGAATAATCTCGGGTATTCTCTGCGCTCAGGAGTTCTCTTCTACCCTTAAAGGAGATTCCTCACTTTCAAAGCGCCCCATGAGAAGGATCATCGATCCTCTTTCAAAACTCGGTGCAAAGATCACAAGCTACAACGCAAAGGAAACCCTCCCGTTGGTAATATCCCCTTCTGAAATATCGGGCGGTGAGATCTCAACAGATGTTTCTTCTGCACAGGTAAAATCAGCTCTTATTTTTGCCGGGCTTTACGCAAACTCTGCTCTAACAATCCATGAGCCGTCTCTTTCAAGAAATCACACGGAGCTTATGTTAAAAGCCTTCGGTGCGGATATCACGCCCGGAACCTTTGAAAATCCCACAACGATCGTTCATCCGGCGCCTGTCTTACACGGCCGCTACATTACCGTTCCGGGAGATATTTCATCTGCAGCATATTTCATCGGTGCCGGTCTCATCGTTCCGGATTCCGAGATCACCATAAAAAATGTGGGGATAAACCCCACAAGAGCCGGCATTCTGACCGTTCTTAAAAACATGAATGCTTCAATATCACTTGATAACCTGCACGATGAAAGCGGAGAAGCTGTAGCCGATATCACGGTTAAAACCAGTGCCCTGAAAGCCACGGAAATCAGCGGAAATATCATTCCTCTTCTCATAGACGAGCTCCCCCTTCTCGCTGTTATAGCCACCCAGGCCGAGGGACAGACCATAATAAAAGACGCCTCCGAGCTCAGAGTTAAGGAATCCGACCGCATAGAATACATGTGTAACGGTCTTCGCGCAATGGGTGCGGATATAACTCCTACTGAAGATGGCATGATGATCAACGGTCCCACTCCTCTTCATTCGGCCTTTATCAAAACCGGAAGTGATCACCGCATCGCTATGAGCTTCGCGATCGCCTCTCTTATAATGGATGACGTGAAGCCTCTGGCCATAGATGACACCTCCTGTGTTTCAATATCCTATCCGGATTTCTTCCGTGACCTGGATATGCTGGATGTGGATTATCCGAAAAGATAAATAAAACGAACGCCCTGATCACTGCTGCATTTAATCTGCGTCTGTTATTTTTTCCTGAAGTTTTCTGCCTCTTCAAGCAGATGCTCATATAAATATGCCGGCGACCACAAAAGATTAAACACAGTGATCATCGCTTTGCATTTGACACGGGTAAAGCCGGTGGAGTTATAAACAGATAAGAACTCATCCAGATCGTTTCCTGAAAAGCCTTCGAATATCATGAGTTCTCCTGCCTGTTTATCAACATCCATTCCGGCTTTTCTGTCGTTTTTCTCATCAACAAGACTTCCTATGGATGCATGAATATCTTCATCCTTTATATTTACAATCTCGGCTCCGACTGCCTTTGCAGCCTTTGAGACAGCACTCATCTGATCGAATTTAAGCTCATATACAAATACCCTCATTTCACTCACCTCTTCCTTTCCCGGGCGCCTTTTACCCTTGTCAAAAATATTTAAACCGTTTTATTCCGCTAATCGAGTATGGAAGATGTGATCGCCCCCACTCGTTAAGCGAACCTCCGGTATGCTTCGGCCGACAAATTCCTCCCAGTGGCTCTGCTATCAAAAAAGGTGACCGGCTTCATAGAAACGGTCACCTTTTTTAACTTTATGAACTATCCCGTCCTTCTGCATGGACGTCATTTTATTTTTCATTCTACGTCGCTTGTTGAAAGGAAATCCAAAATAGTGTCAACCCCGGAGCTCTGGTCACAGAATTCCACACCTATCGCAAAATCTCCGTCGGAATTAAAAGCACGGACTACGGTGCAAAGCATTTTGGAAACCAGCGTTTTCGTCTCTCTGCTGTAAAAATGAATGACTACCTTATCGCCGATATTCACCATTATGTCATTTTGAAATACTATGGCCGCACCCGATCTGGACAAATCCTTTATCTTTACGGCACGAACCCCGTTGTACGAACAATACAGCGCTGTATACGGCGTTGTAAGTCTGGGATCTCTTCGTCTTTCCTGCATTGTACCCGGTATTTCCCCCTGATTTATAAAACGTATTTCTCTGAAACACGAGTATGTTTAAATATTTCCCTGATCCTTTTTACCGAACTCATCATAATCCTGATAAGTCTCATAAACCTGTATACGACACCATTCACTTTCAGGCATTCCGATAAACACGCCTCCGTATATGCTCTCATTCTCTCCCTTACTTACACGGACAACATTTATGATGGAGTGGATGATATCTCCGGTCCATATCTTTATATCTGCGGCATACGCAGCACCGCTTTCGAGCTTTTCGGCACATGAAAACCCGATGCCTCCCTTGGACAGATCCAGCACCTTTACCTGAACACCCTTATCAGATGCATTTTCACCCAATCTCCTTATGGTGATACTTACATCTATATCCATTCTTTTTTCTCTTCTTCTCTCTTCCGACATGGTGTCCTCCAATTTCAGAAAACTATATACGAAACCCACTGTCTTAAGCTGTTCCGTATAAGACTAAAACATTCATATTATACATATATATTGACTACTTTGCAAATATTCGGATCTAACTACTGAAACATATTTTTCATATTTTTCATAGACTGCTTCTTTTCATACATCCTGCTGTCCGCAAGCTTTATGGTCTGAGCTGCACCCGAAGCTTCTCTTCTGTAGGCATATCCGTATGCCGTATGATATTCCCAGGGATCTATTTTATTGTCGTTTAACTGTTTCAATCTGTTTTCCAGCTTGTTCAGCATCTCTCTGAGCTTATCCTCCCTGACATTTTTTGCCAGAACTACAAACTCATCTCCACCGATCCTTCCGCATACCCCTTCCCTTCCGAAGACATTATCCAGCTCATAGGCAAAATTCCTGAGCAGAACATCTCCGCTTTCGTGTCCGTAGGTATCGTTTGTTTTCTTAAGGTCGTTAAGATCAAAGCTTATAACCGCATAGGATGCATTTTCTTTTTCGAACTCATCCATTATATGATCGATATGGGCCCTGTTTGGAAGCGAAGTAAGCACATCCCTGTACGCAGTCTGTGTAAGAGTGGTGTATTCAATATTTTTGTTGTAGCTCTTTGCAGCAAAAAACAGATACCCGGCAATATGACACATCGGAAAGACAAGCATACCGATAGCAAGAACGGCTGCCGAAGCATTTATTATAAGAGAATCATAATTTATGATCCTTAAAGATTTAAGGTATGTCAAAACCCATGACAAGGTCATAAAAGCGGCTCCGACAAACACACCCGCATACTGGAAATCCAGTTCCTCCGTAAGAGTGTGTCCCCTGTCATAAAAAATATCCAGGATACTTAATACGACAAAACATACCATAAACAGAAATATAAGCGGAAAGAAAATGTTTATGAAAATTTTCCCGCTGATATGCAGAAAAACACGTACTCCTATATAAGCGGAATATGCGAATATAAATATGAAATACAAACGCCTGTAAAGACTGTTCCTTATCCTTCCGCACCAGAGCGCACAAAGCAACACAACCATATGAATTGCAATATAATACAGCAACGTCTCATGTTTACTTCCCAGCATAAGCGAAGCAAGACCGTAGTAAGAAAACATGGTTATCCCCAGTGTTATCGTCAAAAGAGCCGCCACTATATGACTTGCAAAATCCGGATTCTTTACGGTAAACACAAGAGAGATTATCATAAGGAACCCTCCGCTTATAAGAAGAAGCGAGCCAGTAATAAAGGGCACGATATTCTTATGCAGAAACCATTGTTCAAGATCGGAAAGTTCTCCGAACAGGGACATCATAAGAGGTTTTGCCAGCTTATCCTGTGCGGGATACAGCCTTAATGTCAGCTTTCTGCCTCCGATATGATCGGGAAGGGAAACGGCAGAATAATCCCAGCCGATAAAGGCGTCGTGCTCTGTTTTTTCCGTATTTACCGATCTGTAAACCTTATCATCGATCATCACATCATAGGATGCACCGAAAACACCGATGAACAGGGACGGGAACTCACATTTCAGGTCTTCCGGGATAACCGTCTTTAATTCGAGTATATCTCCCTTATCGACCACGGATCGTTCCTTAGAGAAAGCGTTGTCATAGGAGGTGTTCCCCAGATACAGACCGTTCACATATAAGTCCCATTTCTTCTCCAGATTTACAACCCGAAAACGATCGCTTATCCGGATCATCACTATTGCATTCATCATAAGTACCATTATGATGGCAACCAGTATCAGTGCCAGAAAATGCTTTCTTCTCATATCCGCACCTCCTTACCGGTTACATCTCCATGATGGATCTTCTTCATCTCATACATTCTCTGATCCGAAATAAGATAGCATTCACGGGCCGTATGATTCTCCGTTTCCGATGTATTTGCACAACCGTAGGAATATTCATATTCCGTATCGGCTTCGCTGAAGTTAAGATTTGATACCCTGTTGGCAAGCTGATTCAAATATTCTCTGGCAACACCCATGTCTTCACCGTTTATTATAACAATGAACTCATCGCCTCCCATTCGCCCGATAAGGGCTGCCTGTTCAAAGTTCTCCTTCAGAACATGTGCAAAGCCGGAAATATAACGATCACCCTTCTGGTGTCCGAGCGCATCATTTACGATCTTGAGTCTGTCCAGATCAAAGCTGAATACCGTACACGGCCGCTTCTCTTTTGAATAATCCGCTATTATGGAATCACAATATGCCCTGTTCGCCAGTGATGTCAACTTATCCGTATATGCTGCCCATTCCAGTTCTTTTTCTATATCATCCTGCTCAAGAGAGGCAATAGTATGATAAAAATAGCTCACAAAAATACTTGCCGCAAACATAGATGATCCCAGCATTAAAAAGGTTCCCCTGACGTTCTCGTTTAACGGGATAAAGCCGTTAAAATTCAATCCATGTATGACAATATCCAGAAGCGCAAACACTATTAAAATTACATAGCCTTCATTGATCGCGGCCTTTGCGATATTTCCGTACAGCTCGGATCCTATACTGTTTCTTTCCTTCTTTTTTATATAATGGATCCATAAAAGGAGATATATTGCATTAAGTCCGCTGAATACATAAATAAAGACAACCATTTCATTTATGTTCCTGAGCTTTAGGATATGCAGGACGAAGGCTATCACTACCGCAATAACACCGGCCTGAGATATTATCAGATTGGAGGGATGCAGGTATTTTTTGTTGGTTATGATAACATTTATAAGTATTATCACAGGGAGCGACATCAGCGTAAAATACTCTGTTATCCCCGAATGCTCAAAGCTGATACCAAAAACAAAGGCCAGGTTATTATAACTTGCCAGATATGCTCCCAGAACAATAAGTACAATTCCCAGAAATATATTTCCGAGCTTGCCTCTTAAATATATTCCCAGAATAACATTCAATACTATAAGGATTATCCCGAATGTGGCCAGCGCGATTGAAAGCAGCAGGGCAAAATTACGCTGAACAAGGAACAGTTTATATAAGGCATAGGCATCACCGAAATAAAATGTATCCAGCTTGATCTTTGCTCCGTTTTTCCCTCCGACGAAGGTCATGGTCATTTTCTTACCGCGGATATTTCCCGGAATGGATAAAAAATTCACTTTTCTCGGAAAATATATTCCGTTTTCTGCCTTATCCATATCCTTTTCGGCCACGATCTTATCCGCACATTCAAACCGATATGCAGTTGTATAAGATACGAATGACAGGCATCTTCCTGTTGAAAGTCTTGGAAATACCGGAAAATCTCCCCTGAGGACGACCTTTTCACCTTTATCCAGAAAAATGGTGTTGTCGCCGTCCTTTAAAGGTTCAACTTTTCCGTTATCATAGACGCGCTCTAAGCGCATAGTAGGATAAAGAGGCTCATACTGTCCTTCATAATTCAATCCCAAGAATCCCAAAATGAGATAGATTACAATAAATGTAAGTGTAACCCCTACCATTATAAACAAATAGATTATTTTCGGATTATTATTCTTCATAAAACCACCTGACTCCTGTTTATGCATTTGTCAGATTTCTGTTTACCCGCAGTTAATAAGCCCTTATCGTTTAAACGGACTTTTCTTGAACTGTCAGCTTATGAACATGGCATCCCCGAAAGAGAAAAATCTGTATCTCTCCTTTATTGCTTCTTCATAAGCATTTAATACATGTTCTCTTCCCGCAAGGGCACTTACAAGCATTATAAGTGTCGACTCCGGAAGATGGAAATTTGTGATCAGGCAGTCAGTTATTTTAAAGCTGTATCCGGGATAGATAAATATCTGTGTATTGCCGTCTCCTGGCTGTATACGGCCGTCTTCTCCCGCTGCGGACTCCAGGGTTCTCAGACTCGTGGTACCCACGCAGATAATTCTCCCGCTGCCGCTTTCCTTCGTCTTGTTTATGATTTCTGCAGCTTCCTCACTGATCATATAATATTCGGAGTGCATATGATGATCAAGAACATTATCCTCCTTAACCGGCCTGAACGTTCCCAGTCCCACGTGAAGAGTCACACCTGCTATATTTACTCCTTTTTTTCTTATAGCATCTAAAAGCTCTGTTGTAAAATGCAGCCCCGCTGTAGGTGCTGCCGCAGACCCGTCGTACTTTGCATAAACGGTCTGATACCTGTTTCTGTCCTTAAGCTTATGTGTAATGTAAGGAGGAAGGGGCATTTCTCCAAGCCTGTCCAGAACCTCCTCGAAGATACCGTCATATTCAAAACGAACAAGCCTGTTTCCTTCTTCCACAACTTTCATTATCTCGGCTTTTAAAATCCCGTCTCCGAAAACAACCCTGGCTCCGACCTTCAGCTTCTTTCCCGGACGGACAAGACATTCAAAAATATCCTTTTCACGTCTTTTTAACAGAAGTATCTCAACTCCCGCTCCCGTATCCTCCTTCACACCGAGAAGACGGGCAGGGATCACCTTTGTGTTGTTTATAACAAGACAATCCCCGGGATTTAAGTAATCTATGATATCGTGGAATATCCTGTGCTGTATCTGACCCGTATTTTTATCCAGAAGCATAAGCCTGGAATCATCACGTTTATCCAGCGGATCCTGAGCTATCAGCTCCTCGGGAAGATCATAGTAAAAATCCTTTTTTAACAGAGTTTTTTTCGCAGTATTTATCTGATTTTCTTCCGGCATTATGACCTCAGTTCTATTCCAAGGTCCTTAAGACCGTTAAGTATCTTTTTCATTACGGCATTTACATCGTCATCCGAAAGTGTCTTTGTCTTATCTCTGAAGGATACCGTATATGCAACAGACTTAAAGCCTTCCTTTATCTGCTCTCCTTCGTAAAGGTCGAAGAGCTTAAAGTCTTCAAGAAGCTTTCCGCCTCTCTGAAGGATGACAGCATCGATCTGACCTGCACTTATCTCCTTGGGAACCACCATTGAGATGTCCCTGCTTACTGCAGGGAATTTTGCTATACCCTCGAATTTTCTGTTGAAGGTTGTCTTCTCTACCACCTTGGGCATATCGATAACAGCAATGTAAACTCTTGTGCCTTCCATATCGTAATTCTTACATACAAGAGGATGAACCTCACCCATATAGCCAAGCTTTTCACCGTTACAGATGATCTCAGCCTGACGCCCGGGATGCAGATAGGGCCTGTCTCCTGCTTCGTATTCAAGCCTTCCCTTCATACCTATCTTTGAGATAAAGACTTCCACGCAGCCCTTGAGACTGAAGAAATCTCCCTTGCCGTAAAAGCCGAGGGTAAGCTGTACACGCTCATCCGGAAGCTCTTTAAGCGGCAGGCTCTCGGGAATATATATAGTTGCAAGCTCGTAGAGACGAACCTCTTTATTTCTTCTGTTATAGTTTGTCGCAAGCGATGTCAGCATTCCGTTAAGAGGAAGAGTTCTCATAATGGAGAAGTCCTCTCCGAGAGGATTTGATATCTTTATCGCTGCCCTTTCGGGAGCATTCTCATCAAGAAGCAGCTTATCGAAAACCTTAGGACTTTCGAAGGAGTAGGTCATAGCCTGCGAGAAGCCTGCAAATTCCGCGATCTCTCTTGCAACAGCTTCAACCCTCATCTTGAATGAAAGCTTTCCTCCTTCTGCCGATGATGAAGGCAGAGTTGTGGGGATCTTGTCATAGCCGTAGAACCGGGCAACCTCCTCCGAGCTGTCGGCAAAACCGATAAGATCCTGCCTGAAGGTAGGGATCACCAGATCACCGCTGTTCTTATCATATTCAACCTCAAGCCTGCTGAAATATTCCAGCATCTGATCAGCGGAGATATCCGTTCCGAGATACTCGTTTATCCTCTCCGGTTCGAATTTTATCCTCTTCTTTTCGGGTAATTCATCATGAACGTCAACCGCTCCGTTTAATACTCTTCCGCATCCAAGCTCTTCAACAAGCGCACAGGCACGGTTCATTGCATCAAGTGCATTGTGGGGATCCAGACCTTTTTCGAATATTCCCGAAGCATCTGTACGAAGACCTATTCTCTTTGCGCTCTTTCTGATATTTGTTCCGTTGAAAGTAGCCGCTTCGAAAAGCATCTCGGTAACGTTATCCGTGATCTTGGAGTTTTCTCCTCCCATGATACCGGCGATACCGATCTCTTTTTCTCCGTCACAGATCATAAGTACTTCCGAATCCAGCTTTCTTTCCTGTCCGTCAAGCGTTGTGAACACATCGCCGTCCTTTGCCCTTCTGACAATGATCTTGTTTCCGGCTATGGTTGAAAGATCAAAAGCGTGCATCGGCTGACCGTATTCAAGCATTACATAATTAGTTATGTCAACCATATTGTTTATAGGTCTTATGCCCGCACTGCGAAGTCTCTTCTTCATCCAGTCGGGTGATTCACCGATCTTTATATCCTTTACGACACGGCCCACATATCTGCTGCAGAGGTCCTTGTCCTTTATCTCTATGCTGATCACGTCGCTTGTCTTTTCGCTCTCTCCCGCCCCGGTTTCCTTAACCTCGGGAGCAACGAATTTCTTATTAAAGGTTGCTGCTGCTTCACGTGCGATACCCAGCACCGAATAGCAGTCCACCCTGTTCGAGGTGATCTCGTATTCAAAGACGGTGTCATGGAAACCAAATACCTCGATGGCATCAGCTCCAACCTTTGTATCTTCAGGGAAGATATATATACCGTTTTCGGGTGCCTCGGGAAATACCTCTCTTGAAGAGCCCAGCTCCTCTACGGAGCACATCATTCCGTGAGATTCAACGCCTCTTAATTTTCCGTCCTTTATCTCTATTCCATCCTCGGGAAGAGGGCCGCCGTCGTGGCCTCCCGCTACCTTTCCTCCGGCAAGTACCACAGGTACCTTCTGTCCGACTTCAACGTTAGGAGCTCCCGTTACTATCTGAATGACCTGATCTCCTATGTCCACCTGACAAACAACGAGCTTGTCCGCATCGGGGTGCTTTGTGATTTCCTTTATCTGTCCGACTACGATCTTATCGAGGTTTTTATCAAGCTTATTGTATCCCTCTACCTTCGTGCCGCTTAATGTCATGGCATCCATGTATTCCTGGTCCGTACATTCAAGATCCGGTACGTATGCCTTTATCCATTCTAATGATGTGTTCATTTTATTATCTCCTGTGATCGGTTTTTTCTTCGCTTTAATATATATCGTTGTTTGGTTTTATGTAAACCATTGTATCAGAACTGCTTTAAAAATCTCTCATCATTTTCATAAAGCAGTCTCATGTCGTCAATTTCGTATTTAAGCAGGGCAATACGCTCAAGACCTACTCCGAAGGCAAAGCCCTTGTACTGGAGCGGATCTATTTTACTCATTTCAAGTACGTGGGGATGTACCATTCCGCAGCCCAATATTTCGATCCAGCCTTCACCCTTACAGAATCTGCAGCCCTTGCCTCCGCATTTGAAGCAGGATACATCCATTTCAGCTGAGGGCTCCGTAAACGGGAAGTGATGCGGCCTGAATTTTACCTTTGTATCCGCACCGAAAAGCTCTTTCGCAAATTCCGCAAGTGTTCCCTTAAGATCCGAGAAGGATACTTCCTTATCGATGAGTAAGCCTTCTACCTGGTGGAAGGAGGGCGAATGTGTGGCATCCACTTCATCCGAACGGAATACTCTTCCGGGGCTTATCATCCTTATTGGAAGCCTGCCCTTTTCCATTTCATGAACCTGGGTTCCCGAGGTCTGGGTTCTGAGCAGGATATCATCGGTAATATAAAATGTATCCTGTTCGTCCTTCGCGGGATGATCAGCCGGTATATTCAGTGCTTCAAAATTATAGTAATCACGCTCTACCTCAGGGCCTTCTACAACCTCATATCCCAGACCGATAAAGATACGCTCGATCTCCTCAAGAGCTATCTGATTGGGATGACGGTGGCCGAGTATCGGTTTTTTCGCCGGCAGAGTAACATCTATCTTTTCATTTTTCAGTTTGTTTTCCATTACGGATTTCTCGAGTGCAAGACGTGCATTGTTAAGTGCTTCTTCTATTTCTTCTCTCGCCTCGTTTACAACAGCTCCAACCTTCGGTCTCTCCTCTGCAGCTACATCCTTCATTCCTTTAAGGACTGCCGTGAGTTCACCCTTTTTTCCGAGGAATTTGACTCTTACGTCATTTAAATCCTCAAGATTTGCGCTGTCCTTTATACGCGCCTGTGCTTCCGATTTGATCTTTTCAAGAGTTTCTTTTATCATTTTTACCTCCGTTTATTCCAAACCCGTTAAGGTCAGTAGTCTACTTTCATCAGTGTAAGCCCTCCGGGCGGTGCCGTCGGACCTGCCATATTTCTGTCTTTACTCTCAAGTACCTCTTTAATTTCATCAGGTGAGCGCTCTCCTTCTCCAACCTGAAGGAGCGTACCCGTCAGAATACGAACCATATTCTGCAGGAACGAATTTCCGTGATAATAGATCCTCACATATGAACCGCTCTCTTCTATATTTATCGTATCAAGACATCTTACCGTGGATTTTTTCATTTTGCTGTTTCCGCAGAAGCTTTTAAAATCATGAGTTCCGATGAGATGCTTTGCCGCCTCTTCCATCGCTTTTATGTCCAGCGGCTTTTCTATTACCGTTACATATTTCCGGTCGAATACCGGTTTTGCTTTTCCTGTCCACAGTGTATATCTGTAGGTTTTCCCCAACGCCTTGTATCTGGCGTGAAACCTGTCCGACGCTATGCTTACCGAATTTATGCTTATGTCTTCGGGCAGATATGTGTTTGCATATTCCATTATTTCTTCGGGAGATTTGACCGTGTCTAAGACAACGTTTGCGATCATTGCCCTTGCATGTACTCCGGCATCGGTTCTTCCGGCTGCGATGATCTTTACCGTTTCTACGGTTTCATCATCTTTTTCTCCCTGAAGCATCCTTGTAAATACCGTTTCGATCTTCCCCTGTATGGTCATGTCGGTATTGGGCTGGTGTTCCCAGCCATAATATCTTGTCCCGTCATAGCTTATAGCAAGCTTGTAATTGCAACTCATTTGATGATTCTTTCCCTTACAGACTATTTACCGGAAAAATAGAAGGATACAACCGCAACTAATATACCGAGCAAAAACCCTGCTGCGACCTGCATAGGTGTGTGTCCGACAAATTCCTTAAGTCTTACGTCCGGTTCAATGGTTTCATCTCCAAGCTGATTTAGCATTTCGATGATATCGTTTATTACTATCGCCTGCTTTCCCGTTTCCAGTCTGACTCCCATTGCGTCGTGCATAACAACTATGGCTATGATCGCGGCTACGGCAAATTCCGGAGATGAAAACGAACCAAACAGACCTATGGATACTGCAACCGATGTTACGGTTGCCGAGTGTGCGCTTGGCATTCCTCCATCGCCTACCATTCTTTCAAGCCTGAAGCTTTTGTTTACCACCGTATATATAATGGTTTTTAATACCTGCGCCACAAGCCATCCGCAGATACCCGTGATCAGTATCCTGTTGGACAGCAGTTCGAGCAATATGTTCATTTTATGAGATCTCCAAAATCTGAACTTTCCGTAAATTTCTAAAAAACAAATGAATTATATCACAAAATATGGACAATTCATATTATTTTTAAGTATAATAATATTGCCCGGTAAGCACGGCACTCTGTTTTATTTGAACCTACATTTACTTTAAACGGGATTCCAATAATTGCGAAAACAATGTCAGGCCTCCGCCCGCATCCGCGGGACACGATCCTTGATCGCGTAGCAGTGGAAGATTGCGTATAAGCTGAGGGCACCCACCTAGCGTTGCTAGGAGTCAGATCGACAGATGCCGCTAAAGTGCTCCGGGCCTTTTAATGTCTTTTTTTATTTCCCCACTCCCTCTTTTTTATGATAATGTAAAACAAAAACCCTCCGGAGGATCAAATATATGAAAAAGGTCTTATACATAAACTGCACCATAAGAGAGGATTCACGAACAAACAGGCTCGCTGAAGCGGTTCTGGCTCATTTTAACGGAGATGAGATAACTGAAGTGAAGCTCAGAGAAAACAACTACCATCCGCTGACCGAAGAAGAAATGAAAATGAGAACGGCCGCAAGTGAGTCCGGGATATTTGACAACGCATACTTTGATGCAGCCAAAGCCTTTGCCGAAAGCGATATCATTGTAATAGGAGCCCCCTACTACGACCTGTCGTTCCCGTCAAACCTGAAGATCTACATCGAAAACATAACCATAAATAACCTGACCTTCAGCTTTCAAAGTGACGGCAGTTTCAAAGGGCTTTGCAAGGCAGAAAAGCTGTACTATATCACAACAGCAGGCGGCGAGATCGGAAAACTGAACTTCGGCTACGATTACATAAAAGCCCTCGCCTTATATATGTACGGCATAAAGGACTGTCAGTGCATACGTGCGGTCGGCTTAGACCTTATGGAAAACGACCCGGAATTCATTGTACAGAATGCGCTTGAAGGGATAAAAAAGATGGACATCTGAAACTCAGATGTCCACCACAACTGCTTCATCATTATAAACCAGTTCAATGCTCTTCTCTTCCGAAACACCCAAAAGCTCTGCAAAAACCCTGCTGCTCTTATTAACCTTTTCACCGATATGAATACGGACCGGATCAATGGAGGACATAAGCTTTCCTATATCCGGTGACTTCATATCCATCTTCCACAGTCTCCATTCATACTCCCAGGACTTTTCCGTCCCCTTTGTCATAAGTGCCATGATGCTTCCGAGCTTCCCCTCAAAGGAAACCTCCTCATCATCATATATGACCGGAAGCAGCACAAGCTTATTCGCATTGGCAAACTGCTTTATATCCTCGTAATTGTATTCCAGACAGATACCCCGGTCCTGGTCCGCATAATCAAACCACATCGGTACGCTCTTAACATCATCGGTAAAACAGGACAGATAACTCTTTAAAAGCACATATCTGTCACCATTCCCCTCAAAACGCACGGCCCGGCAAAAATAGAGATTACTGTTTCTTATAAGCTCCACTTCCTCCTTTTTAAGAGGCCTGTATCTGTATATCTTACCGCCGTTTTTGCGGATTATAAGGTCATTCATTTTCTCAATGGCCTCAAAACTTCTATCTTTAAGATACTCGGAAAAGATTTCCTTTCTCAGATCTAATTCCCAATTTTCCACTTATAATTCTCCGTTATGCCTCAATGCCGGCATACTGTAAAAGCCAGTCCTTTTCATCCTGATCAAGAAAAGGTGCAAGCGTATCATAAACGCTCTTCTGGTATGAAAGATATTGATTCAATTCTCCGGTACTCATCATAGACCGGTCTACACCCTTATCATCTATAGGGGCAAAGGTAAGCGGCTCAAACTTAAGAAAATCGCCATCCGCGGTTTCCTCGTGTTGGGCAACAAGCATAACGTTCTCAATCCTGACTCCGAACTTTCCGGCCCTGTAAACACCCGGCTCATTGGTAACAACCATTCCCGGCTTCAAAGCTTCTTCCTTACCGCCTGCTCTCCAGCGGATCGCATGAGGCCCCTCATGTACGCTTAAAATGTAGCCCACGCCGTGTCCCGTTCCGCTCTTGTAATCCATTCCACGCTCCCACATTCTCTCGCGCGCAAGGATATCAAGGTTTCTGCCGGTACATCCCATAAGAAAGATCGCATTGTGCAGCTTTAACATACCGATCGCGGTTAAGGTGTATGCCTCCTTCTCTTCCTTCGTCAGCTCACCCATACAGATGGTTCTGGTAATATCCGTAGTTGCTCCGTTATACTGTGCTCCCGAATCCACTAAAAGCAGTCCTTTATTCTCTATCTCAACCCTGTTATCCTCAGAAGCCTCATAATGCATCATTGCCGCATTTGGTCCGTATGCACAGATGGTAGCAAAAGACAGGTCTCTGTACTCCGGTATGGCTTTTCTTAACTCGTTCAGATACTTTTGAGCCGAAATCTCGGTATAGGTCTTCTTCTCCGGATTGGTCACCATTTCCCGGATAAACCTGGTAACCGCAAGCGAATCCTGAATGTAAAGACGTTTCATATTTTCAATCTCTACGGGATTCTTTACAGCCTTAAGCCTCTGTGTGGGATTGATATCAAAAATAACCTTATCCACTCTTTTCTTGATCAGACGATAAAGAGTATAGCTTACTTCCTTTTCATCTATCAGAACATTTCCGCAAACATAGGGACTGCGCTTAAGATAGCTCCTAATATCGTCATAATCCCCTATCGTAACACCGTCCTTAGACGCTTTTTTCTCATATTCCTTGTTTACTGCCTTTCTCTGCAGGAATATCCAGGCACTGCCGTTTGTGATAAACGCAAAGCTCAAAAGCATAGGGTTATATTCTATATCATTTCCCCTTATATTGAAAAGCCACATTATATCATCCAGTCTGGTGATGAAAAGAGCGTTTACATACATCTTTTTCATTTCCTGACGTACTTTTTCAAGCTTTTCAGCAACACTTTCACCGGCCAGAGTATCGGGAATGATCTCTACGGTACTTACCGGGAAAGCAGGTCTTTCAAAAATACCGTCCGAAAGGTCCAGCCTGTAATTTATGGTAAAGCCCTTTTTCTTGGACAGATTTCTGAACCTTCTGCCGTGAGCGGTATTCATGGTGCGACCGTCAAAACCGAAAACATCACCTGACCCGAGCCTTCTTTCAACCAGCTGCCAGACCGTTTCAACACCCTTCTGCCCGGATTTTAAAAGCTCTATCCCGCTGCCGGCTATCTCTTTTTCAGCCTGCTCAAAATATCTTCCGTCGGTCCACAGATAAGCACTGTCCTTAAATACCAGAAGCTCTCCTGCCGAACCGGTAAAGCCCGTGAAAAACTCACGAACCTTGAAATAATCATTCACATATTCCGAATTATGAAAATCCGCCGTATTTATATAATAAGCAGTAACTCCCGCTTCTTCCATTGCCTTTCTTAGAGCCTCAAGTTTCTGTGCAGTTTCCAAAATAAATACCTCCCGAATATACTGTTTTAATACCCTAAAGCGTTATCTATTAATCCAGAACTACCAGCGCCATAAACACCAGTGGTTCGCTCCCCACGTTTTCCATACCATGGCCGAAGCCGTTCGGAGTATATGTTATCTCTCCGCTTTTAACGGTACGCTTCATCCCGTTATCGGAATAAACACCGGTTCCCGAAAGAATGAAATAGCTTTCGCTCTCATGATGGTGCTCATGATAGCCCAGCGAGTTTCCGGGTTCGATGGTAACACGGGCGTAAAGCCTGATCTTTCCGTGCATTTCCATAGGCTCCAGGAGATGCTCCATCTTAACCTCGCCTATTCCGCCCTCACAGTGTTTAACTATTTCAGTATGCATGTCTATACCTCCGATACAGATTATAATTATATAAAACTTTTTCTATTTCTTCTACCACAAGATGTAGGAGAATAGTTTTCGAAATGAAAATCTTGTGTCAGAGCACCACATCCTCACCCACAAATCTTTCCTCGTATCTTGCAAGAAGTGCGCCCTTTCGCTCATCCGATAAGGTTTCCGCAAATTCAGATGCAGCCTTCAGCATATCCGCATCGTTGTATATATCCGCTATCTTAAAATTCATCTCTCCCGACTGTCTGACCCCGAACATATCTCCGGGGCCCCTCAGCTTCAGATCCTCAGATGCTATCTCAAAGCCGTCATTGGTTTTTTTCAGGATCTCCAATCTCTTGTTTTCCTTTTCTCCCGAGGTATCCACAAATATGCAGTAGCTTTGAGCATCTCCGCGACCTATACGTCCTCTCAGCTGATGAAGCTGTGCCAGACCGAACCGCTGGGCATCCTCTATCATCATAACCGTGGCATTCGGTACATCGACACCAACCTCCACAACGGTAGTCGACAACAGCACATCGATCTCATGAGATGCAAACCTCGTCATAATATCATTCTTCTCATCCTGCTTCATCTTTCCGTGAAGCTTTGCAAGCCTTATTCTGTCACCGAAAATAAACTTAAGCTTCTCAAAATATTCTTCCACATTCTCGGTCCCCGAAACCTCACTGGGCTCGATCTGCGAACATATTATGTAACCCTGATGTCCCTCTCCAACCTCTTTTTCAAAGAATTCATAAGCTTTCTTTCTGTATCTTATGTCAACCAAGGCATTCTTGATCGGAAGTCTTTTTGCCGGCTTCTCATCCATCACCGAAATATCCAGGTCTCCATACAGAATGATCGCAAGCGTTCTCGGGATGGGAGTCGCACTCATTACCAGAACATGAGGATGAACCTCCGCCTTTTCCGAAAGCGTGCTTCTCTGGTTTACTCCGAAGCGGTGCTGTTCATCCGTAATAACGAGGGCCAGATCCTTAAACTCCACGCCCTGCTGGATCAGTGCATGTGTTCCTATTATGATATCAGCCTCACCCGAGACTATTTTTTCTCTTGCCTCTCTCTTCTGTTTTGCGGTCATTGAGCCGGTAAGAAGAAGCGGCGTTATATCCAGGCCTGCCTTTTCCACAAGGGAGGTTATATTGTTGAAGTGCTGAACTGCCAGAACTTCTGTGGGTGCCATAAGAGCCCCCTGATGGGAATTCTCAACACAGGTCACCAATGCAAGAAGTGCAACTATGGTCTTTCCCGATCCGACATCTCCTTCTATGAGACGGTTCATGGGTTTCTCACCCTTAAAGTCTTTTAAAACCTCTTCAAAAGCCTTCTCCTGGCTTTTGGTGAGACTGTAGGGAAGCGACTCTGTGAGCTTTTTGCTTCCGTCCGTTCGCTCCATAACAAGCTCGTTAATATAGCTTGTGTTCTTTTCCTTCAGGCTTCTGATAGCAAGAATAAAGCGCAGGAATTCGTCGAAAACCAGCCGTTTCCGGCCGGCTATAAGCTCGTTTGTATTGTCCGGTTCGTGGATAAGCCTTATTGCCCTGTCAAGCTCCATAAGGCCAAGCCTGTCCAGCTCTTCGGGTAAAAGATGATCCTCTATAACACCCAGTTCTTTGAAAACACTTTTTACGGCCTTATTAACATTTGCGTTGGTAAGCCCTTTTACAAGCGGATAAATGCTCTCCGGCTTCCCCTGCAGAGCCTTGTATTCTTCAAGGGAATACATCTTCGGATGCTCCATTGTGAGCGTATCACCCTTCACACCTGTCCGCCCGAAAAACACCTTTTTAAGCCCCACATGTATGTTGTTTTTCAGATATGCGGCATTGTACCAGACAAGCTTTATGGAGCCGCTGTCATCTTTACCTACCGCATTTAAAACAGACTTTCCCCTGAAATGAAAAACCGCAGGATTTGAAGCTATGGTTATCTCAATTGCCGCCTTTTTTCCGGGAATAAGCTCGCGTACTTCGGCCACAGGAGGATAATGCATATAGTCCCTCGGCAGATACATTAAAAGATCCCATAAAGAAAAGACCCCCGCCTTGTTATATAAGGCGGCAGTCTTATCTCCTATTCCCTTTAATGCCGTTATCTGGTCTTGTTCTTTCATTTTACGTAATTTTACTCAACTGAAATTATATAGTAATAAACCGGCTGGCCTCCGTTGTGGAATTCAAATTCCACCTCACCCCATCTGTCTTCAAGCTCTGCTTTTAAGGCATCGGCCTGTTCATCGGAAACCTCATTACCGCAGTAAACCGTAACCAGCTCGCTGTCCTGATCTATCAAGGCTCCGATAAGATCCTCAGCAGCCTTTTCCATGTCTTCATCAACACTCATAACCGTATGATTACCCAGGCCCATATAATCACCGGCTTTTATCTTCTGTCCGTCTATCGTGGTGTCTCTTACGGAATAGGTAACCTGCCCTGTTTTTATCTGGCCTACCGCCTGCATGATCTCTTTTATATTATCATCCGTATCGTGCTCCGGAATAAAGTTTATAAGAGCACATATCCCTTCGGGAATACTCTTTGTCGGAAGAACGATCACCTGTTTCCCATCGGAAAGAGCAGCCGCCTGATTGGCCGACAGAATTATGTTTGAATTGTTTGGAAGTATGAATACGGTATCTGCATTAACCTTATCAACAGCGGAAAGGATATCATCCGTAGACGGATTCATAGTCTGTCCGCCTTCTATGATGCAGTCACAACCGAGAGCTTCGAATATCTCTTTAAGGCCGTCACCTACCGAAACGCTGACAAAACCGTATTCCTTTTTCTCGTCTGTTTTACTGTTTTTATCCTTTTTTTCTTCCTCGAGCTTTATCTCAACAGGCCTGCTTCCACCCATGTTAAAGAGCCTTTCGTTATGCTCTTCACGCATATTGTCTACCTTCATGTTTGTGAGCTGGCCGTAATTTAAAGCCTTTTCGAAAGCCTGCCCCGGATGATCCGTATGAACATGAACTTTCACGATATCGTCCATGGAAACACAGACAATGGAATCTCCGATTGATTCAAGATATGCCTTAAAGGAGCGTTCCGTCCCTTCATTGAATTCTTTATCAAGCTTTATGATAAATTCGGTGCAATATCCGAATTTAATGTCAGCGTTTGCTATTGCCTCTTTATTAACGTGAGCACCTGAGGAGCTTTTTATATCCTTAAGCTCGAAATCATAGCTGACTTCTTTACCCTGAATAACATTTAATGCACCCCTGAATACCTCAAGAAGCCCCTGTCCGCCGGAGTCCACCACTCCCGCCTCTTTCAGAACCGGAAGCAGCTCGGGTGTATTTGCAAGAGCCTGCCGGGTATATTCAAAAACCTGTTCGCAGAAGGCTGAAAGCTCCATTTCGGGATCTTCCTTTATCAGTTCTTCAGCCTTATCTGCCGCAGCTCTGGCAACGGTTAAAATGGTTCCCTCCTTCGGCTTCATTACGGCCTTGTATGCCGTATCCACGCCCTGTGTCATAGCCTCCGAAAGAGTTATGAGATCTATGGTTTTACAGTCCTGAACCTTTCTTGTGAAACCGCGGAGAAGCTGTGACAATATAACTCCCGAATTTCCTCTGGCTCCTTTTAACGAGCCGTTGGATATTGCCTTACAGACATCCTTCATCTTATAATCATCACCTAAGGCGGCAACCTCTTTGGCCGCACCGGTAATGGTCATTGACATATTTGTTCCCGTATCTCCGTCAGGCACCGGAAAAACATTTAATTCGTTAATCAGGTCTTTTTTTGAAATAAGGCTTCCGGCCCCTGCCATAAAGCATTGTGCCAAAACATTGGCATCTATTTCCTTTATTACCAACTTTGATCACCGTTTATAATCCGGATCAGTCTATTACCCGGACCCCTTCCACATAAATATTTATCTTTTCGACTTCAAAGCCGGTATATGTTTCCAGCTTATATTTAACAGATTCCATAAGATTGGCCGCCACAGTCTTAATGCTGACCCCATAGGCTACTATCACATGAAAATCTATTGATATCCTGTTGTTATTAACCGATACATTTATGCCGCGTGTAAGACTTTCTTTTTTCAGAAGCTTTACAAGGCCGTCCTTGACCGATACAGCTGCCATTCCTACTATACCGAAGCATTCCATAGCCTCCGTAGCCGCATACTGGGCTATTGCGTCATTATCTACAATAATGCTTCCCAGTTCAGTATTGACTGTTCCCTTCACAAATACCACCTGCCTTTCTTAAGTCAGTGTAGATATTATATCACATTAATCAATATAATTGTTATTCAGCTTATTCAGCGGCATCTCTTTCTTAAATAAAAAAAATGAGCGGGTAAAAACCCGCCCACAATGATCCATAATTAAATTATGCACGCTCAACTGCGCCTGAACGAAGGCAACGGCTGCAAACATATAACTTCTTAGGTACGCCGTTTACTTTGCATCTTACGTGTCTGATGTTAGACTTAAGAATGCGGTTTGATCTTCTATGAGAATGGCTGACGTTGTTTCTGAATAAAACCGACTTGCCACAAATTGCACATTTTGCCACGATTAACACCTCCTTGAACAAAACTCCTCAGGTCAAAAGACCTGCAACAGAAGCTATTTTAACAGAAAGACTTTATTATTGCAAGAAAAATATTTATTTATTTTCCGTTCTGTCAAAAGCTATATCCAAAGCCTGGGAATCCGTAACCTCCGGAGCACCTTCTTTCGGCTCTGTGAAGCGGTTTATTAAATCCGGTACCATATCAAGGATCTTTGTAACGGAATCCTGATTCTTAACGTTTACCAGCTTTGTTCCGCCCTTTGAGATAACCAGCACGGCTGAAGGAGTCATCTTACCGCCGATACCGCCGCCGCCTTTGTTGCTCTTGTCGTCTACGCCTGTTCCGGCTCCCATTCCGAAAGACACGTCAACCAGCGGAAGAATTATGGTCTCTCCAAACTGTATGGGATCTCCCACAACCGTCTTTGTGGAAAGGAAGGACCCCATTCCCTTCATCATTTTGTCAAGAAACTCATCCATTTTTATGTCTGCCATTTCAAACCTCCGAAATTATTTGTCGGTACCATGTTTTAATCTTCTGTAAAAACGCATAACCTTTTTATTGAAATAGAGCTTGCAGATACATATAAGAACTATATAAAGCTGTAAATATCCCTTCATTAAAAAGGTTCCGTTCATAACCTCCCTGTCAAAATCCGGTTCCAGAACCAGATATTTGCCGATAATGGGACTTAAGGCGTAAAGCTTTCCGATAAGCTCTCCGGTATCCGCCGGATCCGGCCGCCCAATGTTTAAATAGCATTTAAGCTTTCTGGCCCTTATCGCCCACAAGAGACGTTTAACCTCTCTTAAGATAACCTCGATCGCTTTTTTTGAGCTTTCCAGCGATAACAGTGCCCTGTAATAGTCGATCCGATTAAATGCTCTTTTGATTTTATCACACACATCTTTAATTGTGTAGCCAATATTTTTAAACGAGGTTATGACCTTATTGAATGTTCTCTTTACCGCTTCTGTGAGCGAGCGGATCTTATCGCCAAGAGTCTGCTTTTTCTCTTCGGGTGTCGGGATAAGATCGGCCTTATCCTCTTCTTCCCATAATTCCTTATATTCCCCGGCGTATCCGGGCTCCTCCCATTTTATCTCTGGTTTCTCCATTTCCTCCTTCAGGAATTCATCAAGGGAGGCATCGTTTTCAGGCGGTGTGGTCTTTGTTTTTTTCCTGTCCCCGGCTGCGGGCTTTGGTTCCTCATCCCACTCCTCATCGTCTTCATCTTCTTCATCCTCACTGCTCATTATGGTTCTGCCAAGAACCTTCACAAAATACGAAACCCCGTTTTCCTTTGAGGCCTCTGCTCTTGCATTCAAAGTATGAAACAGATATGTTACCTTTGCCGTCCCCTCGTACTTTTCCTGCTCGCTGTCAAAGAGTGCATCTATCCGATAGTGAAACGGAAGAAAGAGTATCATGCACAAAATCAAAAGTACAAGCCCCAGAATACTCAGAAGTACTATTCCGATTATCTTAAGGATTAAGAGAAATGTCGCCATCACCCTTCCTCCTTTTTCATTTTTTCTGCAAGATAATCTCTTACGTTAAAGCTCCCTGTTTTCTCGTATGCCTCCATAACGATCTTCCCCGAAAGCTCCCAGGCCTCGGTTTCATCGGAAGCCATGCCTATAATCAGAGGGGGATATTTCTGATAAAAATCCTTCTTAAGCTCCTTTGCCCTGTATATTTCCAGAATCCCGAAGCCGTAACGAGGCAAAGTCAGAAGATAGACTCCCGGTGTCAGAAGCCCATGCATAAGACGCTTTTTCAATTTTTTACCCTTCCCTTCAAGGCCTTCGCCCATATAGAGTTCGGGAAAAAATTTCATTCCCATTATATTTCTCCGTAAAATCTGTTTGTGTCACGAAAAACCCTTGCGATCCGCCCTCTTCTATGACAGAACCAGCTCCATGCAGACCAGATATGCACCGTTCGGCATTATAGCACTGATGTACATGGCTGCCGGTAAAATATCACCGACATTATAAAGCACCGGTGTGATAGTTAAAGATATTATAACAAAAAGAAGAATGGCTGAAATCATGCTTTCTTCTCTTTTAAACGGAAAACTGAAGATCATCGAAAAAGTCATGGCCAGTCTGACCAGAAGAATTATCGCAATTATGTCAACCCATATAGGAGTGACATTTTCAAAAATCCTGATCATTACAAAGCCTGCCAATGCCACCGGTGTAACATACGCAAGATTATGTAACCTTCTCATCTTCTTGTTGATCCTGAAAAAAGATTCTTTTTTAAATTTGCTTTCCATATCCGAAAACAGGATCATCAGGACAACCATTAAGGACAGAACTCCGTGTACCGGAAGTGCTTTTCCTTTCTTCATAAAGCCCTTGCCGTTTATTTCCTTATACTTTTTATCGGTCTTTACGTATTCGTAGTCTACATCAAAGATCCCGTCAGCTTCTGCATTAACGCCCTTGGTATTCTCATTTTCATTACCCGGAGAAAGTCTGCCATCGGTAAGGATATTCCCCGTTCCGTTATCAAGAAGCTCATCCGAATAGTGCCTCAGTACGGCCGCATATACCTGTTCTCTCGCAACCACATCCTTTACACTGTAAGGGGTCATAACATTTTCAATGACTCCCGTATCCTCGCCATTCTGAAGCTTTTTCCCGAAATCCTCACAAAAAACAAATCCGCAATCGGCTTTATTTTCCTTAACCTCATTATATACTGTATCCTTATCTGCAGCTCTTTCGAATTTAAAAACCGGGGAGGATCTTACAAGATCGTCTATTATGATATCAGACATCTCATCATTTCCGCAGAGTAAAACCCTCACATTGTTTTTATCGGGCTTTTCAAGACTTACGAGCATAACCGACAGGACCGTTAGAACCGCGATCATTAAATATGTCGTCTTTTTTTTCATAGCTGCCTTTAAAAAAAGCAGATATCTGTTCAGTGCCTTTTCCATCTTACCCCGATTCCCGCCGCAAAGAAAAGCAGCGTATAGAAAACAATTCCGGCAGAAGTGGATGCCCTGAGAGCCCCCTTTTGGGCCTCAAGTAAAAAGCTCCTGTACAGGGCTGCAGGAAGAATGTATGAAATTTTCCTCCCCCACTCCGGAAGATATTCAATAGGTATAAAAAAGCCACCTGACAACAGCATAATGACTATGATCAACAATAGCAGTATTCTCGACCTGTACGTTTCTTCTCCGACGGTGAAAATAAAATAGAATAAAGCGGCAACCGAAATACTTACCGGTACAAGGCACAATATGTCCGAAGGTCTTAACCTGTCTATATTTATTTTAAATGCGCTGAAACCAATATAAGCGGCAAGTCTCAGGACAAGTGCCGTCAAGAATACAAAGCCCGTCATTACCACGACCCTTATAAGCCCTGTATAAAAGGCGTTTATGCCGTAAATGGTCAGCTTGTCTTCTACGGCCCTGTTCTGTGCCGTAAAAAGGAAGCCGAAATATATTCCCGAGAGCATTATTACGATCACTATCGCGCTGGAGGTGTAATAATCATAAATACTGAATTCTCCCAGAGGACTTAAAACCCTGGTATCAAAAAACTCTCCTCGCTTTAAAACAGAGTCCTGATAGATCCCCATTATAATATCTTCCAGCCCGTTTCCGGACAATGTCACATCATATGCCGCGGCTGCATCCTTCATCGCGTGGATACCGCCCCCTACGGTGTCTACCATTGAAACTCCGGCAGAAAGGGCACCCGCCAGAATACCGGTGCCCGGTGTTTCCTCCTCAGGAAGGACGATACGTGCCGGAGTGTTTAATCCGTTTTTCATATCCATATGAAAGCTGTTTGACAGAATGATCCCGCCGCTCAGCTTACCGGAGATAACACCTTCATATATACCTTCTTCATCGGTTTCAATAAAGGTACACAGGTTTCTCACCACTCCCATCGAGGTGACAAGCTTCAGAGCCAGTTCCATTTCCTCGCTTTCGTCTTCTACGGCTATACCTATCTGGATCGGCTTGTTCTTCTGACTTCTGTAGTAAAGATATGCGGAACCGATTGTTACGGCCCCAATCGCCACCATCATAAGAAGAAGGCTCAGCAATATATGAAAAAAGGAAATGGCGGTTCTCTTATATTCAATTCTCAGTAATTGCATTAGTCGACTGAACATACCAAACCACCATTGTCTGATCACAGATGCTTTTCATCAATTCTCTTCCTGCAAAACAGCTTTCCGTCTTTCATTTCATAGACGGAATTGCTCATTTTCACTTCTTCCTCATCATGAGTTACGATTACCAGTATTCCTCCGGGTGAAAGGTAATCCTTCATAACCTTTCTTACTTCTCTTTTATAATAAATATCAAGAGCATTGGTGGGTTCATCAAGCAAAAGGACACTCGGCCAGTCCGTCACCGTACAGGCTATGGCAACGCGCCGCTTCATACCCCCGGACAGCTTTCCCACCTTCATTTTCAGGATGTCCTCCAGGTTGAAGAAATCGATGATCTTCTGCTCAGGTCTGCCCCGTTTTCCGCTCCACAGACTTATATTATCCTGAACGGTAAGCTCCTCGATAAGAGGGTTTTCCTGAGGAAGATAACCGCAGAACCTGCTGACTGTATCCTTTTCCTTTTTGATATCATGTCCGAAGTATTTTACACTTCCTTCGTCAGGCTTTATTATCCCGCTCATGATCTGAAGAAGCGTGGTTTTTCCGCTTCCGTTTCCGCCTGTTATCGCGCAGATCTCTCCCGGAGGCACCCGGAGATTTATCCCTTTAAGGATTTCTTTTTTGCCGTATGATTTTTTTATATCTGTTATTTCTATCATATAATTCTGAATTATAAAGGAAAGTCCTGTCTGACAAGGTTACCGGTTTATTATAGCATATATCCACACATTAAAAAAACAGCCGGTTACCGCCTCAAAAACCGGATTAACCCTTGACCGTCTTTGTGTTAAAATATATTTAAATCGGTTAAAATACTTCTGATCCTCTATCTGATTTTCTGATTGAAAGGAATACTATGACAGATCCTAAGATAATAGTTGAGCTGGTGGGATATATGGGTTCGGCACTGGTAGTTGTATCAATGCTTATGACCTCGGTAAAAAAGCTCCGTGTGGTAAACAGCGTCGGCAGTATTATCTTCACCGTATATGCGCTTATAATCCACTCCTATCCCACGGCACTTATGAATTTATGCATAGTGATCATAAATATCAGACAGCTTATCCGTCTTTCCCAGAAAGAAAGGCACTTCCAGCTTGTTAAGGTTAAAGCGGGTGAAGGAATGATGGGATATCTGCTCGATCACTATTACAGCGATATAAGTAAATTTTTCCCCGAGCTGGCGATCGATCTGGCTGTAGACTGCGACCAGGCCTACGTAGTCACCTGTGATACAACTCCCGCGGGTATCCTCCTGGGAAACGAGATAGACGACGGTGTGATCATGCTTTTAATAGACTATGCCACACCTGCCTACAGGGATACCTCCGTTGGAAAATTCCTGTACAAACATCTTCCCGACTACGGAATAAACACCCTGATCTTTTCCAGCAGATCCGTGGGACACGAAGAATATATGAAACAGATGGGCTTTGTAAAAGAAGAGATCGGCTTCGTAAAAAAGCTTCCGCAGTAGGTGCGGAAGCTTTTTGATCTTATATTATTTTTTTCCTTTGACCAGAAATACCGGCATTGTCCGTTCGTTATCGTGAGCGGTAATTATGTTTTCCTCGCAGGTCGTTCTCATAAGAATTCCCTTAAACTCACCGTTATAGGTGTAAAGTCCCGGCATATTTATAAACTTGTGCCACTTTCCGTCACCCCAGCCGAAATCGATATTGTCCTTCATATACTGCTCGCAGTATTCCTGGCAGATATAGCCCTTCCCGTACAGGTCTTTTGCGATCTTTTCCCACTCTGCCGTCCCGTGCTCTCTGCCCGCTGCGTATATTCCCTTGGAAGCATAGGCATCCATGGGCTTCAGGATATATTTATCCTTATTTGATATAACCTCTTCCATTGAAATATATTCCGAGGAGAACTCCAGAGTTAAAGGTATATGCTTCTTTACAAAAGCAAGCTCCTCCTCTGTAAGAAATTTTTCCGTCATCTCATGATGGAGCACATAGAAAAGCCATTTTGTATGGATGACCTGTGTTGCAAACGAGCCTGCAATAAAGACACTGTCATCTCTTACTGCGTCAAGCAGTGCGCCGACTTCGTCATAATGATCCATTATATCCGCCGTAACAACCCTTCTGTATATGGCATCTATGCGGTTTCCTTTTTCGGAATACAGCACTCCGTCTTCATACTTTAATGAACGTATCTCGCAGATCTCGCAATTGATGCCGGCTGCTTTAAAATGCCGTTCAAATTCTTCAAATTCCGTGTAAGTCGCATTCTCAAGGAAATCCACGAGTGCAACATTCGGGTTTTCACGCTTTTTCGGGTAGGTTTCATAAAGCGACATAAAGGTCTTTACCCAGGAGTCAAAAAGCTCGAAGGGCTCAAGCTCATATCTCTCGCTTACATAATTATGAGCCGGGTTGTAATTAAGGACCTTTCTCATTTCCAGATCCCTTATCATTGCAGCCGTTCCGTCAGTATTTATCTCACAGAATTTAAACTCTCCGGTATCCTCGTGATAAAAAAGATCCATTCTCATTATGGGAAGCAATGCATCATACGGGATCGGCAGAAGAATAAGCTCCTCCAGCTCTTTGCTGAACGGAAAGAGCTTTCTGAAATCCGCGTTTTCCCTGTACTCCTTTATTACCTTTGAAAAGATGCCATGTGTAAAAGATGCGATCTTTTTAAAATGATCAATTGTTTCGCTGTCAAATACCTTGGGAATGTGAATGGTTTTGTCCATTACGCCCTTAAAATTAAGCGGCGAATTCTCCAGAGCCTCCTTCGCCTTCAGTGCGCCCTCACGGTTTTCCTCCATGTGAGCATTTACCTGTTCCTTGTAGGTTTCAAATACTTCTTCCTGCAGTCTCATATTATTCTCCGTTCCTGATATATAATGCATTTCTGCGGGTTACCTAAAGCTCACTCCGAATTCAAGTCTCGCTTGCGGGACTTTACGCGGGATTTGCATCAGCTTCAGCTGACATATTCCATATTCAAATCCCTGCGATCATATTTGTAATGCCTCCATAGCGGATAACGTTATTAAAGGCAGTAAGATATAAACCGTCTTTATCCGAGAGGTTTCTGCGGGCTAAATCCATCAGCTCTTCAATCTTTTCCCTGACATTCTTACCGTATACAACAGCGTCCCATCCATTTCTCATAAGCTCATCCTCTGCTTTTATCAGGGATTGTTCTGTTACACCTTCTTTTCTGATGCATTCTCCGGCAGATTCTATTCCTTCCTCCGAGCATATCAGGCCTTTTACGAGTGCGCAATAGGCCTTAATAAACTCTGCTTGTACGGAATCTGCAAAACGTATCTCCAGAAAATGCTTAAGCCTTACATCCGGAAAGGCCATCGAAAGAATATGATTCAGATCGACCTCATCAAGACTCTTCCCATTAAAGATTTCCTTAACAGTCTGCTCACCGGTGGGAATGACCTCGTGGCCTCTCTTTAAAAATATCGGCTTCATATTTCCGATAAAATCCGCGTAATCCGAAAAACCATAGGATTCATCAAAAACTCCGGGCAGGATGCCGCAACGATCATTGTCCACACGCCGCCATATATCCGTCCTTTTTAAATGGGTGGTAACTCGCTCACCCTGAAAGCTTGTTGAATTATCAAGGAGCAGTCTGAAAAACGGCCCGTAATAATATGCGGCTCTTATCTTTCGTCTGAAATCCTCTTCCGAGAGATAGTCTATCGATACCTGGGTTGAAGCACTGCCCCGCATCATTTCTCTTCCGCCGGTACCGCTTTCAAGAAAATGTGCATCCATAAGCCTGTATCGTCTTTTGGGAATAAGCTCCAGATCGTTTACATTGCTTACAGGCTGACAGCCTGCATTCAATGCGATATATCCGTACTCCTTTAATATCCCTTCAAGCTTCTCATAAAAATCATTATAGATTTTTCCTATAAGCTCTATATCTTCCGTTGCCAGAATGCTGATCTCAAGCTGTGCTGCGGGCTCCAGCGTAATGTTAAATTCCGGAACACTGAAACCGAAGAAGTCATCATCCTCTATTGCCTGCGCATTGGGATAGTGCGCCATCAGCTTTTCAAGTATCAGGCGAACCCCCTTGTCTCCTGAATAAGGGACGGCAGTTTTATCATCGGCTCTTATAATGAAATGCTCAACCTCAACACCGAGGTTCTTTTTGTTTTTTTCCTTTTCACCCTCTTCAAAAAAGTGAACGAGAGCTTCCTTCCAATTATTCCCCATATATTTTCCCATCGTGTCTGTTATCAGACAAATCTTTTTCCAAATGCTTCTGCCTCATTAAGCTTTGACGGAACCTCTTTACTCTTTAAATAAAAGCTTTCGGCTTCTACCGGAATGCCAACTTCCTCAAGCCCCTTCTTTATAAGATCCAATGAATGCTTTGAAAGCCAGGAGGTTGAAAATACCACGGCACGCTTCGCATCCTCTTTCTTTAGAGTCTTTAAATATTCCTTAAGGTTTTTGTCAATACCGTAGGCATAAAGGGCACCACCTACAAAAAGAACATCCACGGGTTCTTTTATGGCAGCATCCTTTGAATCAACCGATACCGCCGTCGTTCCTGCTCCCTTTGCTATAGCCTCTGCAACTGCCCTTGTGTTCCCCGATCTTGAATAATATCTTACCGCTGTATTCATTTTATCTCCTTTCGTTTACTTATGCGAGCATATTTATTTAACATTTATACCCGCAGCATTTTATATTGCTTACTATTTTATTGTATCAAATATATTTTATATTATATACCTATTTGAGTAAAATTCAACCGTAAATTTTTATATAAAATAGGGCACTGTTCTATTTAAAGAACAGTGCCCTGTGGATTCATTTATTTGCGGATCTCAGACTTATACCTGAAGCATTCCCGATATGAATGCAGACTGATTATCCGATGACTGCTTCTGCATCATATTCTGATAGGTATTAAGCGTCTGATTTGTTTTATAAGCGCTGGTAACGGAACCGTATTCGGTATCCATTGTACGGCTGTTTGCACTTGCCATGTTTTCCGCTGCTATAAGGCGGGCATTTATGGAGTGCTCTAAGCCGTTAGCCTTTGCTCCGTTTTTGCTGCGCTCACTGTTTAAGGCATCCATTGCCTTATCGATAGAGCCGCTGTCTATCTGAGAGTTTACATTTTCGATAAGCTCGTCATCAACAACCTTTGTTTCATTGAAGGTTGTGTTTGAGGCAAGTGAATTCAAACCTTCCTGAAGAGCGCTCATATTATCGTAGATAGCCTGACGGTCCGATTCCGAAAGAAGTGAGCTCTCTGCCCTGATGCTGTTGGAATACATGTCCATCATGATGTCGCTCATTCCGCTGTAGGCACCGTCTGCCACGTTGGACATAAGCTGCTCGGATTTTTCGTTGTCAGCCATATCCAGCTGACGGTTCATCTCCTCAACCTGCTTTTGTGCTATTGCAAGATCTGCCGCACCGTCTGCTGCGGAATTGATCTTATATCCGCTTGAAAGCTTCTGCTGAAGCTTGTTTGTCTGCTGCTGTGAGATATTCTGATATCTGTTTGTCTGTAATGATGATATCTGCATAAGCGCCTCCTTCCCTGTCTATAACACAATACAAGATCCGTTTGTATAAGTTTATCGTACTTTTAAAACACAGGTTTGTCAACAAATCCGGGTGTTTATTTTGAAGTACAATCCTTTACCCACTCGATAAAGTTGGTTGTTGAATCACCTGTTCTCTCAGCCATTGTATGACCCTGTCCCCATACGGATTCAAAGTCCACATCCTCAACTGTTGCATAGTTCTCAAGAGCAAGTGCCAGATTCATTTCAGTTGTGAGCGATGTATCACCCTGTGCAATACCGGTTCTTATCCTCCAGCGCTTTGCCACATTTGCACTCTGATATCCCGCTTCGCTCTCTAAAAGGTAATAGAGGGGTGAATACATATTAAGTCTGTATTCAACACTATTTCCGAGACTGTCGGTCTTTGCCAGATCTGATGCGTAAGCATCACTATAGGATGAACCTATATCAGCAAGGATCTCAGAGAGCTCGGCATCATAATGGGCTCCGTTGCCGTCTCCGTAGCCGAAAAGTGTGTTCTCACCCTGACCCGCATCAAACTGGTCAAAGGCTCCCAGATTTTTGGATGCACTCTTTAAGGCCTTTACAAAATCAGCAACGCTTGTGATCTTTGCGGTATTTGTGGCTGAGTCATAAGTTACCCATTCACCGTTGGCATTAAGCGCTGCGATATAATCCTCCGCCGTTTCATATGTACCACTTATGCTGACTCCGCTGCTTGTAGTGTTTCTTGTGATGTTGTCTGCAGCTTCAAATTCATTCAGCTCACTCTGATCCGTGTTTTCTTTATTTAAATCGTTTGCTCCATTTGCTTCAGTAGACTCAGTGTTAGCTGTGGGCGCGCCATCGGGCTTTTCTCCATTTCCGGGGCCACCCTGTCCGCCTCCGGGACCTCC
>JAILOD010000080.1 GCA_024691015.1 Lachnospiraceae bacterium | reverse complement strand
ATATTGAGTCCCTGTCCTGTGGTACACCGGTTATCACCTATGATGCGGGAGGAAGCAGTGAGTCTCTGAATAATGATGTCGGAATGGTTATTAAAACGGGCGATATTAACGGGGCTTATGAGGCTTTTAAACATATTATCGATTCACACGGCGAAAAATACAGCAGAAAAGCCTGTGTTGAACGCGCCGGGGATTACAGAGCTGCTGACCGGTTTGAAGAATATATTAAGGTATACGGTATATGAACGGATTAAAAAGATTCCTGTACAGCTTTCTTACGCTGTTTAAATTGATCATATATATAGGCGGCTTTGCGGTCTTTTTCTATCTTATGGGGATAGAGAATTTTCAGGTTCACAATATATCCAGAACCTCCGTTGTAATGGTCATCACCTATGTGATGCTTACGTATTTTCTTTCCCTGATCTACGGCGGCTACGATATAGGTATCAGAAAAAAGAGTATGATAATTCTCTCTATGGAGCTTTCGATGATACTTACGGATGCTGCCACCTATATCATGCTCCTTATCATGAATACAAACGATACAACCAACAGAGTCTTTCGCGTAAGCTCCTTTGGCTATTTTGTGCTGTCAGTGATCATCCAGACCGTGATCATAGTTTTTTTTGCAAACTTAGGAGATATGCTTTACAGCAGGGCAGTGCCTCCCGAGGATGCGCTTATCATCATTGCGGATGATAAAGAGGGAGAAAAGCTTAAGAGCGATCTCAGTGCATACAGAGATAAATTTAACGTAAAGGACGTTGCGATCTATAATGACGAAAAAATAAAGGAAAGGATCAGGGCAGTCAGAGCCGTGATCTTTTATGATGTTCCGCCGGCAGAAAAAAATGAGCTGATAAATTACTGTTACAAGCATTTGAGGAATGTTTATCAGAATCCGGAGATATCGGATATCGTAACCATGACGGCGGATCAGCTTATGTTTGGAGATATGCTGTTCTTCTCAAAAAAGTTTAACAGCATGACCTTTGAACAGAGAGTTATAAAAAGGCTTATGGATATTGTGATATCCTTGATCTGCCTCATATTAACCAGCCCGCTTTTTCTTGTTGCGGCAATAATGATAAAAAGCGGAGACGGCGGCAGCATCTTCTTCAAACAGAAGAGGGCCACCATAAACGGTCGGGTTTTTGAGATCTACAAGTTCCGTACCATGAAGGAAAATGTGGAAAACAAGTCGGTTACACAAAACGATGACAGGATAACCGGAGCCGGAAGCTTTTTAAGAAAATACAGGATCGATGAGCTGCCACAGCTTATAAACATTATAAAGGGCGATATGTCTTTAGTCGGCCCGAGACCCGAAATGATAGAGAACGTAAATGAATACGAAAAGGAAATGCCCGAGTTTGTATACAGACTGAGGATGAAAGCGGGGCTTACCGGGCTTGCACAGGTGATGGGAAGATACAATACCTCATCCAGAGATAAGCTCATATTGGATCTTATGTATATAGAGAACTTCAGCATAATGGCGGATATAAGACTTTTGTTTAAGACGGTGCTTGTTCTGTTTAAGGCCGAGGACTCTACGAAGGGATTTTAGGGATAATATGCTGATCTCGATAATTACGGTTGCCTTTAATGCGGAGAAGACCATAGCAAGAACCATCGAATCCGTGTTAAACCAGACCTACGATCAAATTGAATATATCATAATGGACGGCTTATCCACCGACCGTACTCTTGAGATCGCAGAGAGCTACAGAAAAAGGCTTGAAGACAGAGGTATCATATACAGGATTTATTCCGAAAAAGACAAGGGCATATACGATGCCATGAACAACGGAATATACCGTACAAGAGGGGAGATCGTCGGAATGATAAATTCCGATGACTGGTATGAAAACGATGCGCTTGAGACCATGGCGGCTCTTTATAAGGAAACGGATTACGATCTCGCCTATGCCGATGTAAGGATCCATATGAAGGACGGCCGCAGCTTTATAAAAAAGGCGAGGAACAGGAAATATACCACGAGCAGGGACTGGAATCATCCGACACAGTTTGTGAAGAGAAAGGTCTACGAGCGTTTCTGTTATAAATGCGAAAACATGAGTGACGACATGGATTTCTTTTTTAAGGTTAAGGCATCCGGAATGAAGATCGCAGTTGTCAACAAGACGCTGGCGAATTTTACGATGGGCGGTGTGAGCAGCCGGATAAGTGTAAAAGAAATCGGAGAACGGATAGAGAGACGATACAGAATATACAGAAACCATGGCTATAGCAGGTTTTATATTTTTGAATGCGTGGGATTTGAGATCATAAAGTATATACTTGCGAAATAAGGTAACGGGAGACAATCGTGACTTTAACATTTTTTTCCAATTATTTTAATCATCACCAGAAGGCACTTTGTGATGCCTTTTATTCATTACTCGGAGAAGGTTTTACCTTTGTTGAGACCGAGCCTATCGAAGAATTCCGTTCACAGATGGGGTGGGGAAAAGAGGAGATACCCTCCTATGTCCTGAAATCCCACTTAAATGCGGAAAATTTAAACAAGGCCTTTGAGCTGGGTGAGAAAAGTGATGTTGTTATAATGGGTACGGCTCCGGAGGAGATGATCTTTAAAAGACTGGACGAGAATAAGCTTACCTTCAGATATTCCGAGAGGCCGCTTAAGGAAGGTAAGATCAAGGTGCTTATCCCCAGGCTCGCAAAGAAGTTTTATATAAACCACTACAGGAACCGGAACAAGAGGATATATATTCTGGCAGCGGGAGCCTATACGGCTGCCGATTATAAATTCATGCATTCTTATATAAACAAATGCTATAAGTTCGGCTACTTTCCCGAAGGTGAGAAAAACGATCTTGAAGTGCTCAGGGAATTAAAGCGGAAAAACAGGCCTGCAAAAATATTATGGGCCGGAAGATTCTTAAAGCTTAAACGCCCCGATCTTTTTATAAAAGCCGCAAAGAACTGTATGGATGCAGGTCTGGATTTTACCATTGATTTTGTGGGCGGTGGCGAAGAGGAAGAAAATATAAAGGCACTGGCCGCCTCTCTCGGGCTGTCCGGAAGGATAAGTTATTCGGGTTATCTCTCTCCGGAGGAGACGAGACAGAAGATGAGAGAGGCCAACATATTTGTGATGACCAGTAACAACCTGGAGGGTTGGGGGTCCGTTATATATGAGGGACTGTCCTCGGGATGTGCGGTCATAGCAAGTCACGCGGCGGGAGCCACGCCGTTTCTCATAGAACAGGGAAAGACAGGCTATGCCTTTAAAAGCGGGAGTGTTGCATCACTTACCGAAAAGCTGATGATTCTATTGAAGGACGGGAAGCTCGCAGAGCGTATCGGAGAGGCAGCCTATAACAATATGAAAAACGAGTGGAACCCGCGTGTGGCAGCAGAGCGGCTTATAAGGCTTGCAGAGGCTCTTGAAAAGGGGGAGGAATGCCCTTACACTAAAGGACCGTTAAGCCCCTGTGAGCTTATCGGGATGAACTGGATCAAGGATAAATGATGAAAAGAAAAAAGGTTTGTTATTTAATGGAATACCCGATAGATCTGCCGGGCGGGGCACAGCTTTCCACGATCAGCATCTGTAAGGGACTGGCCGGAAATAAAGCCTATGAGCCCGTTGTGATCTGTCCCGACCTCCTTTATCCGGAAAAGAACAGCTTTCCGTTTCGGATACTTACCTACCCTATGGGTGAGAAGAGGCTGCCGAATCTGTTTAAAAGGATAAAGGCATTTAAAGAGCTTATAAAAGCGGAGAACCCGGATCTCATACATATAGAGATGTCGGAATCGCTTATCACCTATGGCTTTGTGAGAAAATATTTTAAAAATCTGAAATATATCTATACCGACAGAGGAATGTATTTCGGTTACCGCACAAGGTCAAAGATATTTATGCTGCCGGTTTTAAGAAGGTCGGAAATGCTGATAACAACAACCGACCGCAACAGAAAGCTCTGGGAAGAGAATTCTGATGTCAGACCGGTGGAAACGATATACAACACCATAAGCTCGGTTTTTAACACATACGATGAATCAAAGAGAAAGAAGGAAGGCAAATTTACCATAGGCTTTGCCGGAAGGATCTGTATTGAAAAGGACTGGCCCTTCGTTCCTGTGCTGATAAAGAAGTTTAAGGACTCCGGGCTGGATTTTCGTGTTGAACTGGTGTTATCGCTGTTCGAAAAGGGCGATGACTTAGAGGCGGCAGAGCTTAAGAAAAAAATAACAGAGATCGTAGGAGAGGAAAACTTTACCTACAGGAGTGAGCTTACTCAGGCTGAGATGAGCGATTTTTATTACGGACTGGATCTCTTTGTTATGACCAGCTCCTTTGAGTCTTTCGGTAAGGCCGCGGTTGAGGGCATGAGCCGGGGCTGCGCGGTCATTGCCACCGGAGTAGGCGGATTAAGAGAAGTGGTGGGAGATGACAGATATATATATGACAAAGACAAGGTTGAAAAGATAATCCCACTGGTTCGGAAGATGGCCGAAGACAGAGAGGCTCTTAAGGAGATACAGGGTTATTTCCTCGACAGATACAGGAATAATTTTACGGAAGAAAAATATATCGAAAGACATTTGCAGATTTATGACAGGATCACAGAAGGCTGAGAAGTCGCCATTATCCGGTTTCTTAAGCTATTTTTACGGTAATTTCATAGTGCTGCTTCTGGGCTTTATCCAGACACCTCTCGTTACAAGGCTTATGACAGCCGATGAATACGGCAAAACGGGAATGTTTGAGACAACGGTTTCGATGCTCTATATTTTCGCCATCCTCGGAATGGATCAGACCTATATAAGGTATTATTACAAAAACGGTATAGACAGGGGCAGATTATTAAAGAACTGTCTTACGGTGAGCCTTATCCTTGTGGGTGTACTTATTGTGATCTACACAGCCTGTTCGGGAAGCGCAAATATGTTTCTCTTCGGGAAGACCGGTCTTGATATAACGCTGCTTGTCATTGCATATACATTGATCTCAGTTTTTGAGCGGTATTTCTTTCTGGATGTCAGGATGCAGCAGAACGGAAAGCTGTATTCCAATATAAATATCACTCAGAAAATACTGAATATTCTTCTGATCGTTGTGGCTGTATTTTTCCTCGGGAATGATTTCAGGGTGGTGCTTTACGCAATGACGCTCTCCTGGGGGACTACCACTCTTTTTCTGGTGATCCGGTATTTCTACCTGAAAAAGAATAAAGAGATTTATATCGCCGAAAATTCTGATGAGGCAGAGGTAAGGTCTTATCCGGTAAAGGAACTGCTTTCATACGGAGCGCCGTATATTCTGGTCCTTTTGATGGAATGGCTGCTTTCCTCCTGTGACAGGGTTGCGATAAGAACCTGGTCAAGCTTTGAGGAGCTTGGTATTTATACGGCTGCAATGAAGATAATGGTGCTTCTTATCACCTTCAAAACCACCTTTGTGGCCTTCTGGTCGCCCGTGGCAATGGAAAAATATGAGAACGCTTCACAGGAAAACTGCAGGATATTCTTTAAAAGAGCATTTGACGTAACGAGAACCCTGTGTGCGCTCGCAGCGATCATGCTTATCCTGTTCAGGGGAGTAATAGTTCTGCTGCTTGGCAGGGATTACCGCGGAGCAGACAGGCTGATCCCTTTTCTTACGCTGATGCCTGTTTTTGCGATGCTTTTCGAGATAACAAATCAGGGAATCAAATTCGTAAAGAAGAATATGTATTTAAATATTGCATCGGCTGCAGCAATAATCATAAATATATCCGGAAATGCCCTGATGGTACCTGTACTCGGAGGCCTTGGAGCTGCCATGACCACCGGTATCTCATATATCATATATTTTGCCATAGGCTCTTTTGTGGCAGAGAGATTTTACAGAGTGGGATACGATTATCTCAGAACGGGGATCACCGCTTTTGTTTTGATAACGGAATGCTTTGCGGCGGTGTATATGGACCTCATTCCTTCGGTATTTGTGGCCCTGGCGGGAGTAGTACTTCTCGCTTTTCTCGAAAAAGAAAGCTACATTTTTATGTTTAAATATATTAAAGGTTATCTTAAGCGTGGAAAAAATTAAGAATGCGATAAAAAAATATTATATTGCGCTGATACTGTTTTTCTGTGTCATCTTAAATCTTGCGGCTCTTTATTTTAAGCCCTTGGAGAGTATACAGAATTTTTACGTCTATCACTCTCAGAGCATGTATCACGAGGATTTTATGGACGAAGGACGTTATCCGGATCTGTATCTTCGTGCCGTGGCAAGGGATAAAAATGTCAGGGTGGCACGCGAGGTACAGGATTATTCTGCCTATCCCTCTTACGGAAGGGATGAAGAGGAAAGCAATCCCTTCTCAAAAGAGTATCTTATAGACAATGATTATATACGTTATTTCGGTGAGTATGCGAAGAAAGTCACGACTGATAAAACCCTTCCCTTTGGAGAAGACGTAAAAAAGATGATGGAGGGACATGAGGCGGACTTTGCAGATCTGGGTATAGCCAATGATCTCTTAAGGTATTCCTTTGCCCTAAACCATGAAGAGGTTCAGCAGGCAAGGGCGTTCTGGTATTACTGGTATTATCACGCCTTTCCGGAGAAAAAGCCGAACAGGGATGAGGCTTATCCGAGGGTCTATGTGAATCCCGATGAGATGGCAGAAGAGGATGAGCTTGTTGCACTTTGGGATGAAAATGAAAATCTGTATCTTATGTCCTCAAGGTATTATGAGGACATAATAGAGGGAGGTGAAGACGTTGATTGAACTTTTAAACTCTTCTCTTCTCGCAGTGACGAAAGGATATTATATAAGGCAGGTTATTGTAATAACGGCCTTGTTTGTTACAGGCCTTGTGTGGACCGGACCCCGGGGAAGCAGTAATAAAAAGCTTTGTGTAAGAAATATCAGTCTGGCTTTTCCGGTCGGGCTGGCGTTGTTTTCGATGTGGGGGCTCTTTCTTCTTATAACGGGGATTCCTTTTAATGCCTTAACGGTATCAATTCTGACGGTGCTTTCCTGTGTAATGCCGCTTATCCTGTACAGAGACAGGATAAATATAAAGAAGACTGATATCAGATTACTGGTACTGACACTTATCGGTGCGTTTTTTCTTGCACTTTTGGCCTGCTCGTCAACCTTAAGCGTTACCATAGATAATGACTCGGTATATTATTACTCAACCTATCCGTCCATCCTTGTAAAAGAGGGAAGATACTATAAATATTTTGACACCTTTCTTACTGATGTCGGACAGAGCTCAGCCGTTATCAACACGCTTCCGTTTCTGTACGGCTTTGATAATACCTTCGGCATACAGCATTTTATGAATATAAGCTTTCTTGTCTTTTTCGGGGACAGCATATTCAGAATGCTGAAAAACAGGGGAAGTGAAAAAAGGGAAGCTCTTATCTGTGCCATAACGGCAGCCCTGTTTTTGCTCACAAGCGCTCCCTTTATATTTATTGCCAAGTGGGTGATGTCCAACGTGTATTTTATGGAGTACCTGTTCATCACGTTTATTCTCGGCATACAGATGAGTAAGGATAGGGATGAGCTTCCGGAATACATAAGCTTTGTACTGATGTTTACCTTATCAATGCTGAGAGTTGAGGCTGCGGTTATTGCAGCAGTAATGGTCATCTGTCTGTCCTTTACGGAAATAAAAAAGAGAACGATCGTATTATGCTTTATGGTCCCATTATTTCTGACGCAGTGTGCATATTATCTGGCCCTTTATCTCAGAATGGGGGTAGATCCGCTTTACAGCTTTCTGGATATAAAAAAGGCGCTCGTTGTAATACTGGCTCTGGGAATGGTACTTATATATCTTTTGTTTGTCAGGGATACGATAAGCAAAAATGAAAAACTTAAGGGATATCTTCCCGTAATGCTGATACTTATACTGCTTATGGGTAATCTGGCAGCATTTGTGATAAACCGGGAGAGGTATCTGAATAATCTGAATACGTTTTACCTGAATATAAGACTGCAGAACGGTTGGGGATATTTCGGATTTATGATGTTTATAGCCGGGATGGCCGGTGTTATTTATATCATCGGAAAGAAGCTTATAATTACCGACGTATTTGTTGTGTTTTATTATGCCTATATGCTGACGATAATCGTATCCTGCTGGGCACGCGGAGGAATGCTCCGTATGGGAGTGGGGGATTCCGGAAACAGAATGCTCCTCAGTACAGTGCCCTTTACGGTTATGCTGATCGTTAAGGCTCTTGCGGCATTAAGACGAAAGTCGTAAAAGTGGAAAGATAAGGGAAAATAGTTTATACTGTAAAGATAAATGCAAAATTCAAAGCGGAGGATTCAAATGAAGGTAGTGATCCTGGCCGGAGGTCTCGGAACAAGGATATCCGAGGAAAGTCATCTCAAGCCCAAGCCAATGATAGAGATAGGCGATAAGCCCATTTTATGGCATATAATGAAGGAATATTCACATTTCGGATTTAACGAGTTTGTTATCTGTTTAGGATACAAGCAGCATATGGTTAAGGAGTTTTTTGCGGACTATTACCTTTATGCTTCCGATATAACCTACGATCTGAGCAACAATTCAGTAGAGGTACACAACAATCATTCGGAGCCCTGGAAGGTTACGCTGGTGGATACGGGCTTAAAAACCATGACCGGCGGAAGAATAAAGCGGATTAAAAACTACGTTGGAAACGAAACCTTTATGCTCACCTATGGTGATGGCGTTTCAGATGTTGATATTAAGGCATTGTATGATTTTCACAAGTCTCACGGGAAGATCGGAACCATAACCGCTATTTCGGTAGATCAGAGGTTCGGTGTTCTGGATATAGGAAAGAAGGGCGAGATACACGCCTTTGCCGAAAAGGAAGAAAGGGATTCCTCCGTTGTAAACGGCGGCTACATGGTATTTGAGCCGGCTGTGTTTGATTATATAGAAGGCGATAGCACCGTTTTTGAAAAAGGCCCGCTTTCGGAACTTGCAAAGAGCGGAGAGCTTATGGCTTATCATCATACCGGGTTCTGGCAGTGTATGGATACCCAGAGAGAAAAGCAGAAGCTTGAGGAGCTTTGGATGAGCGGAAGTGCTCCCTGGAAAGTATGGGAGTAATAAAATATGGCAGCGGAAGTGCTCCATGGAAAGTATGGGAGTAATAAAATATGGCAGCGGGAATGCTCCATGAAAAGTATGGGAGTAATAAGTAAGGCTGCGGACAGGCTGTATGAAAGGTGTAGGGACTGATGGATAAGGCATCCGATATTATTTCGTTTTATAAAGGGAAAAAAGTATTCATAACGGGACATACCGGCTTTAAGGGAACATATCTTACAAAGCTTTTAGTCGATGCAGGAGCATCTGTTACGGGCTATTCCCTCAATCCGCCCACTTCTCCTTCTCTGTTTGAGCTTATCGGACTTGAAGATGAGATGGAATCCGTTATCGGAGATATAAGGGATATGGATAAGCTGTGGGAAGCTTTTGAAAAAGCGGATCCCGAGATCGTGTTTCATCTTGCGGCGCAGCCCCTCGTAAGGTATTCCTACGAAGAGCCGAGGCTTACCTATGAGACAAATGTGATGGGCACGGTCAATATGCTGGAGTGTGTAAGAAGAACACCAAGTGTCAGAAGCTTCTTAAATGTGACTACCGATAAGGTTTATGAGAACAATGATCTGGACATGGCATTTTCTGAGGACATGCCGCTCGACGGTTATGATCCCTATTCGAATTCCAAGTCCTGTTCGGAGCTGGTTACACACAGCTATAAAAAATCATTCTTTTCCTCACCGCAGTCGCCTGCGATCTCAACGGCCCGTGCGGGAAATGTAATAGGAGGCGGAGACTTTGCACTTGACCGTATCGTTCCGGACTGTGTAAGAGCCGCCGAAAAGGGAGAGAACATAGTCCTTAGAAACCCTCAGGCCATAAGGCCTTATCAGCATGTGCTCGAGCCTCTTCTGATATATCTTGAGATCGCGAAGAGCACCTTTGAGTCGAAGGAAAAGGAAGGCTATTATAATGTAGGGCCTGATATCAGCGACTGTATCAGCACCGGAGATATAGCTACAAAGTTTGCAGAAAGCTGGGGCAAAGGTATGGAGGTTATGGTCAAACGGGACGATGGGCCTCACGAAGCCTCTTTTTTGAAGCTGGACTGCAGAAAGCTTAAGGATGTTTTCGGATGGCGCAGTGTCTGGAATATAGACGAGGCCATAAAGAAGACCGTTGAAATGAGCAGGGTTTATATTGAAAAAGGTGATCTTAAAAAAGAGATGGAAAGGCAGATTGCGGCTTATATAAAGGCAGCCAATGATAAATGGTGAGAAGATGTTTGAAAATATGAATGAAAATGAGGCACGGGAAGAGATCCTTAAAGCCACGGAAGAATACGTAAAAAAATATCATAAGAGTATAGAGCCCTATCAAAGCGGGGCGCGAGTGCCCTATGCGGGAAGATTTTACGACGAAAAGGAAGTTGTAAATCTGGTGGATTCCGCACTTGAATTCTGGCTTACCTCCGGAAGATATACAAGGGAGTTTGAAAAGAGCTTTGGAGAAAAGCTGGGTGTAAAATATGTTTCCCTTGTAAATTCGGGTTCGTCCGCTAATCTTCTGGCCTTTGCCACACTCACAAGCCCTCTTTTAAAAGAAAGGCAGATAAAGAGGGGGGATGAGGTTATCACCGTGGCAGCGGGCTTCCCCACAACGGTGGCACCTATTGTGAATTACGGGGCGGTTCCCGTTTTTGTTGATGTTACCATTCCACAGTACAATATAGATGTAACAAAGCTGGAAGATGCTCTTTCGGATAAAACAAAGGCCGTGATGATAGCTCATACACTTGGAAATCCCTTTGATCTTAAAGCAGTGTGCGATTTCTGTAAGAAGCACGGGCTCTGGCTTATAGAGGACAACTGTGATGCACTGGGTTCTAAATACGATATTGACGGTGAAATGAAATTTACCGGAACCATAGGAGATATAGGAACCTCAAGCTTTTATCCTCCGCATCACATGACCATGGGTGAAGGAGGGGCGGTTTATACAAATAATCCTCTTCTCAATAAAATAGCAAAGTCCGTAAGGGACTGGGGCAGAGACTGTTCCTGTCCTTCGGGTGTGGATAACAGCTGTGGGCACAGATATGACGGGCAGTACGGGCTGCTTCCGGCAGGCTATGATCACAAATATGTTTATTCACATTTCGGATATAATCTTAAGGCAACGGATATGCAGGCAGCCATCGGCTGTGCACAGCTTGAGAAGCTTGACGGATTCACAAGGGCAAGGCAGGAGCACTTTAAGGTTTTATATGACGGTCTTAAGGATATGGAGGATAAGATCATCCTTCCCGAAAAATGTCCTTCCTCGGATCCCAGCTGGTTCGGCTTTATGATGACCGTGAGAGAAGGGATCAGCAGAAATAAAGCAGTACAATATATCGAGCAAAGCGGTGTTCAGACAAGAATGCTGTTTGCGGGAAATCTTCTCAGACACCCCTGTTTCGATGATCTGAGGGATACGGATGCGTATCGCGTTGTCGGAGAGCTTAAAGAGACCGACCGTATAATGAACGATACATTCTGGATAGGTCTGGGTCCTGTGATGGATGAGGACAGACTTAACAGAATGATCGAGGTAGTCAGAAAGGGAATCACGGAGGCGTAAAATTGTCGGATATAATGTTGATGGACTGCACCCTGCGGGACGGAGGCTTTATAAATAAATGGAATTTCGGGCACGGAGATATGGTCAACCTTTTCGAACGTGCCGTTTCCGCCGGTATCGATTATATAGAAGTCGGGTTTTTGGACAGCAGAGAGCCCTTCGATATCAACAGGTCCATTACTCCGGATACAAAAGGGATGGACAGGTTGTTTGAGAACCTGGATCACGGGAATTCAAAGATCTTTGCCATGATCGATTACGGTACCTGCCCCATAGAGAATATTTCGGATGCAAAGGATTCCGTTATTGACGGGATACGTGTCATGGTAAAAAAGAAGACACGCTTTGAAGCCCTGAAATTCTGCGGAGAGCTCAAGAAAAAGGGCTATATGGTCTTTGTTCAGCCGGTGTCCATAACAGGCTATTCCGATGAGGAAATGACCGATCTGGTAAAACACATAAACGAGCTGGATCCGTTCGCAATGTCCATAGTGGATACCTACGGGCTTCTGGACCAGAGCAATCTTATTCACTATTACGATCTCATAAACGGCTTGCTGAATAAGAATGTTGCGCTCGGTTACCACGCACACAATAATTTCCAGCTGGCCTATTCAAATTCAATTGCACTTTGTGAGAGGAAGTCCGACAGGACGCTCTTACTTGACGGTTCGGCCTACGGTATGGGAAAGAGTGCGGGAAACTGTCCGCTTGAGCTTCTTGTTATGTATGCCAATTCCCATATGGGGAAGCATTATGATATAAGCCAGATCCTTGAGATGATAGATACGGGGATCATGAAGATCTACGAAAAAAATCCGTGGGGATATCAGCTGCAGTATTTCTTATGTGCCTCAAACGACTGTCATCCCAAATATGCCCAGCATCTTCTGAAGAAGAAAACGCTTTCGATAAGATCCATAGACGAGATTTTAAAGCAGATCAGGAAAGAAGACAGGCTGGCCTTTAATGAGGAATATATCGAGGAGCTGTATCTGAAGTATCAGAATAACGAGATCAGCGATGAGCGGGCAAAGAAGCTGTTTGCGGAAGAGATAGGAGATGAAGAGGTCCTTATCATCGGCCCCGGCAGAAGCATCGAGAAAAAGCGTGATGTGGTTGTGGATCATATCGCCCAGAATGCTCCGGTGATCATTTCGATAAATTATATACCCGACAGGATCGCCGTAAAATATATTTTCATAAGCAATTCAAAAAGATATATGCAGCTTGGCAGCAAGCTTACGGAATATAAAGGGAAGATAAAGACGCTGGCGACTTCAAATGTTACACCCGCAAAGGGAAGCTTTGATCATTCCTTCGACTATACCTCTCTGATAGATCCCGATTTTGAGATACCGGATAATTCTCTGCCTATGCTACTCAGACTGTTAAAAAATATCGGGATAAAAAGGGTTTCGCTTGCCGGATTTGACGGCTATGTACCGGAAAAAAATGCAAATTATGCGGATTCCACAATGGAATACGAGTTTGTAAAGGATTATGCCATTAAGCTTAACGACTACACGAAAAATGTTATAAAACAGCTTAGGGCTGATAAAGATATGGAAATTAAATTTATTACGGAGTCTGAATATGAAGAACACTAAATATGATCTTGCTATTTTTGATGCGGACGGTACCCTTTTTTATACGAAGCCGGGAATAGTCGCCTGCATTAAGGAAACGGTGGATCATTTCGGATTGAGAAAGCTTAACGAGGATGAATTCGACCAGTTCATAGGTCCTCCCATTCACGATACATTTGCAAAGGTATATGAGGTAAGTGCAGAGAGGGGGCTTGAGATAGCAACCGAATTCAGAAAGCGTTACAGGACCGATAAGTTTCTTTATGATGCCACAGTTTATGACGGAATGATGGAAACCTTAAAGGTATTAAAGGAAAACGGAGTAAAGCTTGGCGTTGCAACCTATAAGATGGACTATATGGCAGAAGGTATTTGTCATCATTTCCATATAGATGATTACATTGATTCCATTCACGGAACCGATAATGAATCAAAAAGAAAAAAGCCGGATATCATCAGGATGTGTATGGAGGATTACAATATAGAGGATCCGACAAGGGCTGTGATGATAGGAGATACCCATTTTGACGCACTGGGGGCCGAACAGGCAGGCTGTTCGTTTCTGGGTGTAACCTTCGGGTTTGAGTTTAAAACCTTTGATGATGTGAAGGGTTTTAAGAGAGTTATCGGTGTAGCTGATACGCCGCTTGATATACTGAAGTTCTTTATAGAATAAATATCAAAATATCAAAATGGAGGGTTTTGTTATGAGGATAAAGCTTTCAGATTATATTGCACAGTTTCTGGTTTCCCATGGGGTAAAGGATGTCTTTACAGTAACGGGCGGAGGAGCCATGCATCTTAATGATTCCTTCGGTCATTATGAAGGTTTAAATTGCATATACAATCATCACGAACAGGGCAGTGCCATAGCTGCGGAGAGCTATGCGAGACTTACCGGTAAGGTGCCTGTGCTTTGTGTCACAACAGGTCCCGGAGGAATTAACGCACTTACGGGTGTTTTCGGTGCCTGGGTT
>JAILOD010000047.1 GCA_024691015.1 Lachnospiraceae bacterium | reverse complement strand
CCGCTATTATCAAACAAAGCATGGCCGTAGCACTTAAAACCGGTCGGCACCTCGTGCGGATCTAAAAAAACATCAAAATTTATCATAATACACTCCTCAGCTCCTGTTCTCCAGTGCAACAAGGCCCTCAGCACCGTGCATCTTCCTGAGTTTCGGCTTCTCGATCTTACCCGTCGCATTTCTGGGGATCACCTCAAAGAAGATCTCCTTCGGCCGCTTATATCTCGGAAGCCCAAGGCAGAACTCATCGATCTCCTCCTTCGAGCACTCCATATTATCCTTGATCTCGATTATCGCAGCAGTCCGCTCACCCAGACGCTTATCAGGCATACCAATAACAGCCACATCCTTAACCTTGTCATACTTACGGATAAAGTTCTCGATCTGAACGGGATAGATATTCTCACCACCGGAAACGATAACATCCTTCTTTCTGTCAACAAGGAAGATAAATCCATCCTCATCCTGCATAGCCATATCACCCGTATAAAGCCAGCCATCCTTCAAAACCTCTGCGGTAGCCTCGGGATTATTGTAATAACAGGTCATAACACCGGGGCCCTTAACGGCAAGCTCGCCAACATCACCACGCTTAACCTCATTACCGTCCTCGGTCACTATCCTGCACTCCCAACGGTAACCGGGAACACCGATGGCACCGACCTTATGAACATTCTCAACACCCAGATGCACACAGCCGGGGCCGGTAGACTCCGAAAGACCGTAGTTTGTATCGTAATCGTGCTCCGGGAAATACTTCTTCCAGCGCTTGATAAGAGACGGCGGAACGGGCTGAGCACCGATATGCATAAGCCTCCACTGCGACAATTCATAATCCTCAAGCTTTATCTCCCCGCTCTCAATGGAATCCAGGATATCCTGAGCCCAGGGAACAAGAAGCCACACGATCGTACACTTTTCACTGCTAACTGCCTTAAGTATTATGTCAGGCTTTGTCCCCTTAAGGATAACGGCACGGCTCCCGGCAACAAGCGAACCCATCCAGTGGAACTTCGCACCCGTATGGTAAAGCGGAGGAATACAGAGGAAGCAGTCCTCTCTGCCCGTAGAATGATGCTTCTGCTCCATCTCGGCCGCCTGCGTAAGTGACTGATGCTTATGAAGAATAGCCTTCGGAAAGCCGGTAGTACCCGAAGAAAAATAGATAGCGCCGAAATCATCATCGGTGATCTTGATATCAGGAGCCACAGAAGAACAATCTGCAACCAGCTCGCGATAGCTTTCGGAAAACGCAGGACAGTTGTCACCGACATAAATAAGAAGCCTGCCCTTTGAAAGCTTGTCAGCATTCTGCTCGATACGGCCGATAAACTCCGGGCCGAAAACAATGACGTCCACCTCGGCAAGCTCCGCACAGTAAAGGATCTCCTCGGCATCATATCTGAAATTGAAAGGAACGGCGATCGCACCGGTCTTTAAAACTCCGAAATAAATGGGCAGCCATTCCAGGCAGTTGTACATGATGATCGCAACCTTATCACCCTTTTTTATCCCGCGGTTCAATAAAAGATTTGCAAAACGGTTTGCCTTTTCGTTGAAGATGCTCCAGGTGATCTCTCTTCTGTAGGGTTCAAATCTTGAAGGTTCAATGAGCTCATATTCCTTCCAGGTGATCCTTCTTGTATCAGGCATCTCCGGATTCAATTCAACCAATGCAACCTCATCGGGATAGAGCTTTGCATTTCTTTCAAGATAATCTATTACTGGCATATCAACCTCCTAATAGTCTGAGTTTATTTTTGTTATTAATACTAAATAAATTATTCTTCTTCATCGAAATACGGCAATTCATCTCAAGATGATCATTATTCTCACGATTATGGATCTCGACGGCATCGATGACATTATCCCTTATCATTTCAAGAAAATCCTGCTTCCCCTGTTCAATAAAAAATACAAAAACACCTTTTGTATAATGAATAAGATCGTTATTCTTTGGAAGCTCATTGTTCAGGATATATGCGAGCTTTTTTTCATTTCCTTTTGTTTCAAAAATGATAAGTCCCTTGTATTCCCTGTGGTTTTCCTTCGCATAAGCCTTGAGACGGACAAAATAATTCCTGTTAAAGCAGCCGAGCTCACTGTCCTCGTACTGCCAGACGTTCATCATTGAAAAATACAGATTGACAAGACCGATCGCAATACCTATCGAAGTCAGCGAAAACGAAGAAAGCTGACTTATTATCTCACAAAAGACAATTGGGGTAACAAGCGGAAGGATCCTGAAATAATAAAGACCTCTGTGTGACCTCCTGTATATAATGACAATAATAACGGACAGAAGGAAGAACAGATATTCCACAGCTTCCATAAGGTAATAAAGGAAGGTTGCTCTGTAATCGTTTCCGGGTGTAATGGTGAACATTATGCCTGTATACAGATTCACAAACAGTAAAATCACAAACGCAAATATAAGATAAGAATACTTTTTATATTTCCTGTAAAGATGATCACGGCTTCCGTTGACCTTATAATCCACGAACAGAAGCCACTGGAAATTAATGATCAACAGGGAAAGCTCCACAACAGTCTTGCTGATAAGCTCAACTATCATTGTCCATCCCGCCATATTTCCTTTCATGGCGTAGCTTATCCCGCCAAAGAAGGCATTGATGATCGTGAAATAACACATGGCGGAAAACAGCCTGTTTTCAGTAGTATTCTTTTTATTTCTCTCGGACAGAAACAAAAGTCCGCACATCATAATTATAGCCATTGCATCCGTATATATGGTAACAACGGAATGTTCTTCAATGATCATATTAAAGCTCCTCAGGATTTATTCCCTATATAAAAATCTTTGTTCATAGAATCAATATGCGCAAATGTCAGTATCAGTGCAATAAAGAAGGATGTTGATGAAATACTCCTTATATAAAATCCGAAGCCGACACGAAGAGTCACTACAAACATCAAAAACAGACAGATCCGTATTTCTATATCCCAAAGCCTTTTTGCAATGATAAGAGCATAAAAAAATGGTGCAATAAAGATAATATTGTAGAATTTACCTCTGCTGTAGCTGTTTGTTAAAGGATCCACCGAAAACATAAAACCGGTAAAAATATTGCAGATGATTACTATACAAGT
>JAILOD010000044.1 GCA_024691015.1 Lachnospiraceae bacterium | reverse complement strand
GCCTTTCTGTTTTGGAATAAGTATAATAACGAATAAGTTTAATATCAACTTGATTGTGAGGAAAATGGATAAAGAACTGACTGCGCTGGATGCGTATACCAATCGTGTCTATAAGATAATAATGCTTATCATACCTTCATCCTGCCTTGAATTCTTCATTTCAAATATGACCTTCAGGATTGTCTGTATCACAGCCACGATGATGTGTATAAACATAATAACCTTTTTCGGAGGAAAGTTTCTTGTGGAGGAACTGGAAAAATATGTTTATACCGATCCACTGACACAGCTGCTCACAAGAAGGAAAATGAACAGCTGTTTAATGCAGGCATATGAAGCAGCGGAGAAAAATGAGGAAATCTTTTCTCTTCTGATGATCGATATAGACGATTTTAAAAAGGTAAACGATACATACGGACATGATTGCGGAGACAGTGTGCTTAAATATGTTTCGGGGGCTGTTTTGTCGGCGGTCAAAAAGGATGATAAGGTATTCCGATGGGGTGGGGAAGAAATACTGGTTCTGTTGAAATGCGACGGAGAAAGCGCAGTAAAGGTCGGAGAACATATAAAAAAGATCATAACCGATCACCGTATATTTTACAGTGATGATATAAAGGTATCGGTTTCGGTTACAATAGGTGTCGCTTCATATACAGCAGGTTGTGATATAAAGACTTTAACAGAGGAAGCGGACAGAAATCTCTATTACGGGAAGCAAAACGGGAAGAACAGGGTAGTGTACAAAAAAGTTTGAAATTTTAAGTGTTTTTAATAAATTTGGGGAAGTTTAATCATAAATTAATTGTCTGAGTGAACGGCGTATGATATAATGTCATTCATTCTGAGCTACTTAAAATTTTAGCGTTGGGGGAAAAGCCATGCGAAGTAAAGAACAGGATGCACTGCAGATGGATATAAAGAGAAGGGACTTTTTGGAGCTTGGTTTTAAGCTTTTTTCCGAAAAGACCATTGAAATGGTAAATCTCACCGAGGTGGCGGAGGCAAGTCCTTACGGAACAGCTACGCTGTACAGATATTTTGCAAAGAAACCGGGGTTTGTCGTTGCTGTGGCAGCCTGGAAATGGGGGCAGTTCAAAGAGGAAAACCAGAACAAAAGAAATGATGCTGCTGTGGAAAAAATGACTGCAGCTGAAATGTTTGAGATCTATCTTGATTCATTCTTAACATTATACAAAGAACACAGGGATCTTCTGAGGTTTAATCAGTATTTTAATATATATGTGGTTTCCGAAAAGCTTGGAGAAGATGTTATGAAGCCGTATGAAGGAATAACAAATTATACCAGGGAACGGTTTCATGTTATATATTCAAAGGCACTGAAGGATAAGACATTAAGGACCGATATGCCGGAGGAGGAGATGTTTTCCGTAACTCTGCATCTTATGCTGGCTGTTGTTACGCGCTACGCCGTGGGGCTGGTTTATAAATCGGGGACGGATGAGATGAAGGAGCTTGAGCTTCAGAAAAAATGATGATGAACGAGTTTGTTTTAAAATAATAAAAATTACTTGACGGATGTATAAAAGATGTTATAATAATTGAGTGTGTTTTGCACACAAATACCCATTCAGTCTCGTACTTGTTGGTCTGAAGGGAGGTCGGGTGAGAAATGTCTAATGTTATCGTAAAAGAAAACGAATCTCTTGACAGTGCGCTTCGCCGTTTCAAGAGAAATTGCGCAAAAGCTGGTATACAGCAGGAAATACGCAAAAGAGAGCATTACGAAAAGCCAAGCGTAAGACGTAAGAAAAAGTCAGAAGCTGCTCGCAAACGTAAATATAAATGATGATCCAAAGCCCTGGCAGTTTGTCAGGGCTTTACTTTTATCGCAGAGCCGCCGAAAGGAAAAATGCCGGCTGAAGCCGACCGGCAACTCGCGGACGAGTAGGGTGCGGTTGCATCTTCCCTACTCGATTTTTAATTTATTTTATTTGTTTTATTGTAAATCGTTTTACGGATATTCTTAGTATGATCATGAAGAGAAACGATCTTATTTTGATTTTAGTCATTCTGCTTCTCGGTATTGTGTCTTTTATTGTCATAAGTTTAAGAGGAACACGGGGAGAGATGGTTAATATATATGTTGACGGAGTGCAGATTGGCAGTTATCCGCTTAATGAAGACCGGGAGGTTTTGATCGAGGGAGTCGGAGGGGTTAACACCCTTGTCATAAAAGACGGAAAAGCCGATATCACGGATGCTGACTGTCCTGACAGGCTTTGTGTTCATCAGGCACCGGTCGACAGAGATTCTGCATCGCTGGTCTGTCTTCCTCACAAGGTTATCGTGACGGTGGAATCGTATAAGGAAAGTGAGGCGGATCAGATTGCGTACTGAAAAATTAACTGTTTGTGCGACTCTTGCTGCCACTGCAATGATCCTTTCTTATATCGAAAGTCTTATTCCGTTCTTTTTCGGAATTCCGGGAATGAAGCTGGGGCTTTCGAATCTGGCTGTTGTTTTCGCACTTTATACGTATGGCGGGAAAGAGGCATTAACGATCAATATAGTCAGAATAGTAGCCGTGGCCGTGCTTTTCGGGAATGTGATGAGTCTTGTTTTTTCCGTGAGCGGAGCCTTGCTCAGTCTGGTCCTTATGCTCCTGTTTAAGCGTACAAAGGCTTTTTCGGTCATGGGAGTGTCTATAGTTGGAGGCGTGGCGCACAATGCGGGTCAGCTTATCGCTGCGGTTTTTGTCGTTAAGAATTATAAGGTGGCATTTTATTTGCCGTTTCTTATAATAGCAGGTCTCGTTACCGGTTTTATAATAGGGATAATTTCAAATGAGGTTTTAAAAAGAATTAAAGTCAGGCAGGAGGAAGACAGAAATTGATCGGTTTTTTAAAGGGCAAGGTAGAGCAGGTTGGAGAGGACTACGTGCTGATAGATGTGGGAGGAGTCGGTTATAAGGTGAACATTTCCACTTCAACAGCGGCAGCACTTCCAAATAAAGGAAATGAGGTTACGGTTTATACGCATCTTTCCGTAAGGGAGGATGATATGTCGCTTTTCGGTTTTTTGAATCAGGATTCACTGGAATTCTTTAAGCTCTTGATTACGGTAAGCGGTGTGGGTCCGAAGGGTGCTCTCGGGCTTTTGGGAGTGTTGGGACCGGATGAACTTAAATATGCGATAATGAGCGGAGACGCAAAGTCGATTTCAAGGGCTCCCGGTATAGGAAGCCGGATCGCACAGAGGATCATTCTGGATCTTAAGTCGAAGGTAAGTGATATCGCTTTAAAGGGTGCGGTAAAAGAGGCTGATGTGGCTCATAGTGAGGCCGGCTTCGGTATACGTGACCAGGCTGTTGAAGCACTGACCGCACTGGGGTATTCAGCAACCGAAAGCTATAAAGCGGTCTCTGCTGTGGAGCTGAGGGACGATATGGATGTAAATGAGCTGTTGAAGCTGTCATTAAAGAATATGCTTTAATTTTCTGTAGGAGATGGTATGGCTAAAAGAGTTATTGAAACGCAGATTCAGGAAGAGGATGTTCGTACCGAGGGTTCGCTTCGTCCTCATTCATTAAAGGAATATATAGGTCAGGAAAAGGTTAAGGATAAACTGAAGATCAGTATTCAGGCTGCCAAGGAAAGAGGGGAGGCCCTGGATCACGTCCTGTTTTACGGTCCGCCCGGGCTTGGAAAGACAACGCTTGCCGGTATTATTGCGGAAGAGATGGGCGTTAAGATGAAGATCACAAGCGGTCCGGCCATAGAGAGACCCGGAGATATGGCTGCTATCCTTAATAATCTTGCACAGGGGGATCTTTTGTTTATCGATGAGATTCATCGTCTGAACCGTCAGGTGGAAGAGGTTCTCTATTCGGCTATGGAGGATTTTGCCATCGATATTATGATAGGTAAGGGGCCTACGGCAAGATCATTGCGTCTGGATCTTCCTAAGTTTACGCTGGTTGGAGCTACAACGAGGGCCGGGCTTTTGTCTGCTCCCCTAAGAGATCGTTTCGGCGTTATAGATCACATGGAGTTTTATACCGTTTCGGAGCTTAAGGAGATCGTTATGCAGTCGGCTAAGGTTCTGGGGGTTGATATTGATGAGGCCGGTGCGTTTGAGCTGGGAAGGCGCTCCCGCGGGACACCCCGTATTGCCAACCGTCTTCTGAAGCGTGTGAGAGATTATGCTCAGGTTAAGAGTGACGGAGTAATAAATGAGGAGATCGCAGGTGAGGCACTGGATCTTCTTGAGGTTGATAAGTATGGTCTGGATAAGGTTGACAGGGTTATTGTTGAGACGATCATGGAGAAGTTTGATGGTGGCCCGGTCGGCCTTGAGACTCTTGCTGCTGCGGTAGGAGAGGATTCCGGCACGATCGAGGATGTTTATGAGCCTTTTCTTATCAAGAACGGGTTTATTAATCGTACTCCGCGAGGAAGAGTGGTGACGGATCTGGCGTATAAGCATATGGGGAGGTTGTTCGGCGGCGCGTGAGGTGTGATCTTTGGTGGTGCTCGGAGGTTACTGGCGGGGCTGGAGTCTTTGGCTTTTGTAGAGATGGCGCTCGGAGGTTATTGGCGGGGTGAGCCGTCAGTTTTGCAAGGTGGCTTTCCGGGGTTACTGGCGGGGCTGGATCGTCAGTTTTGTATTTAGTCTCCGGGACTGCTCGATTTCACTAAATTCATAGCACTTTCTCATAAACGCGGTCCCGGCTGCGCAACTCGTCGGCGCGTGAGGGACCGCGCTCGACTCAAACATGTGCTCGCCGGAACCTATTCGAAAGCACTATTCATTAAGTGAAATCGGGGTCAACGTCCCTGCGACTAAACACAAAACTGACTTGCCCCGAATTAAGACTCGAATCACAATATAGGTATATATTTTATTAAAAGAGGACAATGTAATTGGCCCCGGATGGCTATCTCAAGAATACAGAAACCGGTATTCGTAAGATAACCTGCGAGAGCCACTTGCATTATCCTCTTTTAATCTTTCCTGTCTATTTTATTGTGTGATTGGTCCCTGCGACTAAACACAAAACTGACTTGCCCCGAATTAAGACTCGAATCACAATATAGGTATATATTTTATTAAAAGAGGACAATGTAATTGGCCCCGG
>JAILOD010000326.1 GCA_024691015.1 Lachnospiraceae bacterium | reverse complement strand
CGGGCTTTGAAATAATAGTCGTGGGAACCACTATCATACCGATATCGTGCAGAAGGCCCATGTATTTTATCTTTCTTATGTCTTCCGAATTCATTCCCAGACGCTTTGCGACCTCTTCGGCATACTGAGCCACGAGGATGGAATTATATCTCATAAAGCCCGAACGTGAATCGATGGTATTTGAAATGGTTATGATGAGCTGGAACATAAGCTTTTCCGATTCGATCTCCTTATCCAGAAGCTTCTGCTCAAGACTCTTTTTCATCGCATCGTATTCAAGTATTCTTGAGATCCTGTATTGCAGAGTGATCGGATCTACCGGCTTTATGATAAAATCATCCGCCCCAAGTTCCAGACCGTTTTCCTCGGTTTCCGAATCCGTTTCGCCAGTAAGGAAAACAACCGGAATACGTGCATTTGCATTGTTTTCACGTATTTTTTTGTAGGTTTCAAAACCGTCCATTCCCGGCATGTTGACATCCAGCATAATAAGATCAGGCTTGTCGCGCATCCTGTTAAGCTCCTCTATAGCTTCACTGCCCGACTTTTTAAGAATGATGTTAAACCCGTTCTTAAGGATGTGTTCTATGTATTTCAAATTGGTTATACTGTCATCTACAGCCATAACCGTTTTTCTTAAAGTTTTCATTTTCTCCCGATATGCCCCCAAATCAAGAAATAAATTTTAACTTATAAAAGAAATCCCTTAACCGCATCTTCCATTTCTGAAACAGCGCAGGTCTTTTTATGCCTGATATCCGCGTTTCTTATCTCCTCTATGGCTCCGGGTACGGGAACATTTGAAAGCGAAGATAACTCATCTATCAGCTCAAAATCTCCCATCGAGTCATATTTTTTATCAATGGCCGTCATTACGCTTCTGGAAAATTTATACGGACTTGCGGTTGATACGATCACCGTACTCTTATCATCACCGCTTGTCTTTTTATATTTATCACAGGCCGCTGCGGCTACTGCCGTATGAGTGTCTATAACGTATCCGGTGTCTTTATAAAGAGCTGCTATTTTCTGAGCAGTTTCTTCTTCCGTTGTATAAAATCCGCAGAAATCAGCAAGCTTGTCCTTCATATCGTCCGTGATGGTGTAGCTTCCCTTAGTTGAAAGCTCCGACATAAGTGATGCTGTTTTGGCACTGTCATCACCTGCTATATGAAAAATAAGACGCTCTAAATTACTGGATATGAGAATATCCATCGATGGTGAACTTGTAAGGATGAAATCCCTGTTCCTGTCGTAGGTTCCGGTTGTAAAGAAGTCAAAAAGCACTTTGTTTTCATTGGAAGCGCAGACCATTTTATTGACCGGAAGGCCCATCATTTTTGCGTAATAACAAGCAAGAATATTTCCGAAATTACCGGTAGGCACAACAAAATTAATGGTGTCGCCATTTGTTATCCGTTCCTCCTTCAATAATCTTGAATAGGCAAATACATAGTATGCGATCTGCGGAACAAGACGGCCGATATTAATGGAGTTTGCCGATGAGAACTGGAAGCCGGCTTCGTTCACAGCCTTGTTCAGTGCTTCGTCACCGAACATTTTCTTTACTCCGGTCTGACAGTCATCAAAATTACCGTCTACACCGACTACGAGTGTGTTATCGCCTTTTTGTGTTACCATCTGAAGCTTCTGGATCGGACTTACTCCGTCCTTCGGGAAGAATACGATGATCCTGGTGCCTTCTACTCCGGCAAAGCCTGCAAGTGCAGCTTTTCCAGTATCTCCGCTGGTGGCAGTAAGAATAACGATGTCATTCTTTGCATTGTTCTTTTTTGCAGATGTGATCATCAGATGCGGAAGTATGGAGAGTGCCATATCCTTAAATGCGATGGTCTTTCCATGAAAGAGTTCTAAATAATAGGCTTCCCCGGCTTCTGTGATGGGTGCTATTTCGGGATCGTCGAATTTTTCGTCGTAGGCACTGTTTATGCAATGCTTTAATTCTTCTTCAGTAAAGTCAGTGAAGAAAAGCTTCATTACTTCATATGCGACTCCGCGATAGTCCATTTTTGCAAGCTCTTCCAAGGTTACATCAAGAGCAGGCACGTTTTGCGGAACGAAGAGGCCGCCGTCCGAGGCAAGGCCTTTTAATATAGCTTGTGATGCGGTTACGTTTGATTCACCGCCCCTGGTACTTCTATACCTGATGTCAGACATTGTTGTATATACCTTTCTTTTATTAAATTCGAGTTGTTTTATGTTTTTTTGGGGGCAATAG
>JAILOD010000312.1 GCA_024691015.1 Lachnospiraceae bacterium | reverse complement strand
CCCTTAAGACCGCTTATGATGATGTTGTATTTTTCGCCTTCGGCAGCCCTGTATCTTACCGGAACCTCCATTTTACCGCGTAAACCGCCGGCACAGGAGGTCACAAAGGAGCCTTCCTCTTCGGAATCAATATTTATAAGGGTTTTGGATGAAAGTACAGAGGTATCGAGCTTTCTGGCCCCCTCCATCCCAACCTCTTCATCAACGGTGATAACGATCTCAAGCGGCGGATGGGATATGTGTTCATCCTCGGCAAGTGCAAGTGCATAGGCTATTGCTATGCCGTCATCTCCTCCGAGGGTGGTCTGCTTTGCATAAACATAGTCGTCCATAACGGCGATCGGAAGCGGATCCTTACGGAAATTATGTCTGGAATCAATGGTCTTTTCACATACCATATCCATATGCCCCTGAAGCATCACGCTGTCTTTGCCTTTTCCGGCCCCGCGGCCATCCACGAAAATGATGACATTTCCGATTTCTTCATGAACATATTTAAAGCCATGAGCTATGGCATAGTTTACCAGATATTCCTCTACCTCTTTTGTATTGCCCGAGCCTCTGGGAATCCTTGTCAGATCCTCAAAGATCTCAAATACCCTGCGCGGCATAAGTCCGCCAAGTACGCTCATTTTCAACACCTCCGTCTGTTTTATTGTTACAATTTTGTGGTTTGCCAGGCCACTGAATCGTATCGCACTTTGCCCTTGAAAAATCGCCTTCGGCGATGGGCAAAATGAGATAAAAAAAGCTGCCTCGTCAAAATTCATAACAGGAAAATAAACATAAACCCATTATGAATATTTGGCGCGGCAACCTTTAAATTCAAAATCAATTGAGCCCGTTTAATGCATCCAGATCGGTATCGTCAATAGAAATATCTCCCAGAGGAATGTCATCATAGGAATCATCCTCAGTATCCTCTACCGGTGCCGATGGAGCAGCCGGAGCAGCAGCCGCAGGCTCTTGTGCACGCGGATTCATCATGGAATCGTCTATTCCGCCGGGACCTATACCCGGAACATCTTCATTTTCGGAATCAAGCTCCTGCCTGTTGTTGTTTACCGTATCCAGAAGATCCTGCAGATTTGATATCAATGCTTCATCTCTGGACTGAACTTCATGTATGGTGCTGTTTAATATGTCCTGAATACTTGCAAGAGAATTGTCCATATACTTGATGGCGCCAAGCTGGATCATATTTGCCTGTTCCTGAGCCGCATCAACTATTTCCTGAGCCTGCAGATGTGCCTCGTTGACGATCACACCGGCCTGAGCATATGCTTCCTGCATAATGGTATGCTCATTTATCATCTTGTCGGTATAGGCTCTGGCTTTTTCCATAAGAGCTTCTGCTCTGGCCTTTGCATCCTCGATTATGGCTTCCTGATTGCTTACTATTTTCTGATAAGTACGCATTTCCTCCGGAAGATGCTCTCTGATGTCAGCAACCTTGTCTTCAAAAACATCTCTGTCCACAATGATATTTGTTTTTGAAAAAGCTGCCGGCTTACATGAATCTATGTAATTTTCGAGCTCATCAAGATATTCGGTAATTTTCTTTGCCATTGGTTTATTCACCCCTGTATTTTGCTTTTATTGATTTCTCAACAAAGTCCGGAACAAAATTGGAAACATCCCCTCCGTAGGAAGCAACCTCCCTGACTATTGATGAAGAAAGATAAGCGTATTCCAGACTGGTTGTAAGAAAAACCGTATCACAGCTACTGGATATCTTCCTGTTTGTCTGAGCCATCTGAAGCTCATATTCAAAATCCGTAACCGCTCTCAATCCTCTGATAATAACATTAATTCCACTCTGCTTTGCATATTCTGCAAGCAAACCGGAATAAGATACGATTTTCACATTGAGAAAATCTTTACACGCTATCTCTAGCATTTTAACACGTTCTTCAACAGAAAACAACGGAGTCTTTTCTTTATTGTTCAGAACTCCGACATATAACTCGTCAAAAAACCCCGAAGCACGTGAAATGATGTCTATATGGCCGTAAGTTACGGGATCGAAAGACCCCGGATATAAAGCTCTGGTCATGTATTCTCCTTTTTTTTCATAAACAAATGCCTATTATTTTTATAATCCTTTTCTTTGATTATATCAATAGGTAATTCATTTATAAAGTCAAGATCTGTCTCCTTTAAAGCCTCCAGAATGACCATCCCGTCTTCATTCAAAAGCTGTGACGAAAAAATATATTTGATCACTTCTTTTTCTATACCAAGCTTGTAAGGCGGATCCACGTAGATAATGTCAAATTTTGTCTGCCCGTCAAGCTGGTGGAGATATACCAGCGCGTCACCCGTGCAGACTCTTGCGTTCTCCGCAAGATGCGTATGTTCGAGATTTTCGTTTATGACCGCAACAGCCTTTTTGTTGTTCTCCACAAAGACCGCCGAGCTTGCCCCGCGGCTTAAGGCCTCTATCCCGATGGCTCCGCTTCCGGCAAAGAGGTCCAGGAAGCTTGCTCCGGGTACATCGGTTTGTATGCAGTTAAACAGGGTTTCTTTTATAATGTCCTGTGTCGGCCTTGTATCAAGCCCCTCCGGCGCCTTAAGCTGCAGGCGTCTTGCGCTTCCCGCTATTACTCTCATAATTTCCTCTTTTCTGAACCTGAAATCGATCATTAAAGTCTTTTCTTAAAGTCTGACTTTGGTGCCCTTCATGTCTCTGTGCGTGGTCTTTACATAGGTGAGTGCCATTTCGTGCCCGTTGAATTCAATGGTTCTTTCATCCGCAAAATTCATAAAGTATACTTTATCTATCTTATCATTTCCGCCAAGCTTCATTCCTCTTACACCGACGGCCCCCTTTTTCTTTTCGGGGATCTCGTCAATGGAGAAACGGAGGAATACGCCGTCTTGAGTCTGCAGAAGTACCTGGCGCATTTCGTCGGATATCGGAGCGATCGTATTTACTTTGTCGCCTTCTCCAAGGCCGGTTGCTGCGACCGTCCTCTTTGCTACGTCGAATTCCGTGCCGTCCACAACCTTACACATAGCCTTTTCGCTCACAAACATCAGCTTCGACGAAGCGATGTTTTCTATCGAATCCACGTAGATCAGCTCTTCCGAAGCACTGTTGTAGTTGCTGACATTATCAATGGGGATACCCTTGTCCCTCATCTTGCCCATCGGAAGATCTAAGCATTTCACGCTGTGCAGCTTTCCGTCTGCGGTGAAAAGCCCTATACGGCCCGTGTTTTTCATTGTAAAGACATATTTGTTCTCACTGTCACAGGCTTCTTTATTTCTTTCATAGGTTGCGGTGTCGACCACACGGGCGTAGCCGAACCTGTCCATAAGGAAGACCACATCCGTTTCTTCGATCGGCTTTTCTTCAAAGACTGCCGCCTCGGAGTTTTCTATAAGTGTACGCCTTTCCTGGCTGTAATTCTTTTTAACTTCATCAAGGCCTTTTATGATGGTCTTTTTCATTGAGGCCGGATTTTCAAGGATATCGGTGTATTTTTCGATCTTTGCCTGAGTTTCCTCGTATTCCTTCTCCAGCTTGTTTATCTCCAAACCGATAAGACGCTCGAGACGCATATCGAGAATGGCATTTGCCTGCTTTTCGGTAAAATGCAGAAGCACCGCATTTTCCCTTGATGCCTGTGATCTAAAGCGGATGTTTTCGATATTTCCGTTTACCAGACAGTCTATCGCATCCTTTTTGCTGTGAGAGCCTCTTAATATCTCGATTATAAGGTCGATAACATCGGTAGCCTTTATGAGACCTTCCTGAATCTCTTTTCTTTCTTTTTCTTTTTCAAGAAGGGTCGTGTATTTGCGGGTGTTAAGCTCGTACAGGAAATCCGAATGAGCCTTCAGTACGCCTTTTAAAGATAAGGTTTCAGGACGGCCGTTGCATACGGAAAGCATGTTTACACCGAAGGTGTCCTCAAGCTTTGTTTTCTTGTAGAGCATGTTTATGATATAGTCCGGATCTGCGCCCTTTTTAAGCTCCAGAACTATCCTTATGCCTTCTTTGGAGGACTGGTTGGAAACATCCACGATATCGTTGGTTTTCCTGCTTTCGATAAGGCCGACAACATCCGTCATGAATTTGGTGATACCGGCTCCTATCATTGTATAGGGGATCTCGGAAATGATGATATTGGTCTTTCCGCCCTTAACATTCTCTATCTCTACCTTGCCGCGGAGTTTGATCTTGCCCATTCCGGTTTCATATATCTCTTTAAGGTCATCTTTATTTGTGACGATGCCTCCTGTGGGAAAATCCGGGCCCGGAAGGATCTCCATCAGCTTTTCCAGCGATATTTCGGGATTCTTGATATATGCCTTTTCTGCTTCAACAACCTCGTTTAAGTTATGCGGAGGAGTTGAAGTGGCCATTCCGACGGCAATACCTTCCGAGCCGTTTATGAGGAAATTGGGAACCGTAACAGGAAGGACAACGGGCTCTTTTTCTGTTTCATCAAAATTCGGCCCGAAATCCACTACGTTTTTGTCCAGGTCGGCCAGAAAAACCTCCTGGGTGAATTTATCCAGACGCGCCTCTGTATAACGCATTGCAGCGGCACTGTCACCTTCTATTGAACCAAAGTTTCCGTGGCCGTCTACCAGCTTTCTGCCCTTTTTAAAATCCTGAGCCATCACGACGAGTGCCTCATAGATGGAACTGTCGCCGTGGGGGTGATATTTACCCATGGTATCTCCGACTATACGGGCACATTTTCTGTAGGGCTTGTCGGCATTTATGCCAAGCTCGCTCATATCATATAAAGTGCGGCGCTGAACGGGCTTTAAGCCGTCTCTGACATCGGGAAGAGCACGGGCGATGATAACGCTCATCGCGTAGTCGATATAGCTCTTCTGCATTATTTCGGAATATTCGGTGCTTATTATATTTGTATCATCCTGTGGCATTTATAAATCTCCTGTTTTTGAAACTAAAACTCCCTGCAGAGTCTTTTATACGTCAAGTGCCGCATCACGGGCGTGCTCGTAGATGAAATCACGCCTCGGCGGAACGTCGTTACCCATAAGAAGCTCCGTTGTGGAGGATGCAAGCCTTGCGTCATCAATCGAAACCTGCTTTAAGCGGCGCCTTGCGGGGTCAAGTGTGGTTTCCCAAAGCTGCTCTGCGTCCATCTCTCCAAGACCTTTATAACGCTGGAGCGTGAAATTGCCCTTGTGATTCTTACGGTATTTCTCCAGAGCCCTGTCATCGTAGAGGTATTCTTCTTCACCTTTTGAAGGCTGTGCCTTGTAAAGCGGAGGCATGGCGATATAAACATGCCCCTGGAATATAAGCTCCGGCATGAAGCGGTAGAATAAGGTAAGAAGCAGAGTTGCGATATGAGCTCCGTCCACGTCGGCATCGGCCATAATTATGATCTTGTCGTACCTCAGCTTTGTGATATCAAAATCCTGGCCGTAGCCCTCTGAGAAGCCGCAGCCGAAGGCATTTATCATGGTTTTTATCTCGGCGTTTGCAAGAACCTTGTCGATGGAAGCCTTTTCAACGTTTAAGATCTTTCCGCGGATGGGAAGGATGGCCTGATATTTACGGTCTCTTGCGGTTTTTGCACTGCCGCCCGCGGAATCTCCCTCTACTATGAAGATCTCGCATTTATCTGTCTCTTTTGAAATGCAGTTGGCAAGCTTACCGTTTGAATCGAACGAGTATTTCTGTTTTGATAAGAGGTTTGTCTTCGCCTTTGCCTCTTCCTTACGGATCTTTGCTGCTTTATCCGCCTGAGCAAGCACGGCCTTTAATTCTTCTATGTTTCTGTCGAAATAGTGCTGTATCTCGTCAGAGGTAACCTTTCCTACGGCCCTGGCCGCATCCTGGTTATCAAGCTTTGTCTTTGTCTGCCCTTCAAAACGGGGATCCGGATGTTTAATGGAAATAACGCCAGTCATGCCGTTTCGGATGTCGGCACCGTTGTAGTTTGCGTCCTTTTCCTTTAACATGCCCATTTCTCTGGCATAGGAATTCATTACCTGGGTGAACATGGTCTTGAAGCCTGTGATGTGCATTCCACCCTCGGCGTTATATATATTGTTACAGAAGCCAAGAAGGTCTTCATGGAATTCGTTAACATACTGGAATGCGCATTCTACCTGGATGTCCTCGGCCTCGCCTTTAAAATACACCACCTGGGTGATGGCTTCTTTTGATGCGTTCATGTCGCGGACAAAACCTACTATTCCGTCAGGCTCGTGGTATGTCTGCTCTTCGAAGAAGGGACCGCGGTTATCCTTAAAGTGGATGGTAAGTTCCGGATTCAGATATGCTGTCTCGTGAAGACGGCTTTTTATCTCTTCGGCTTTAAACCTTACGGAATCGAAGATCTCAGGGTCCGGGGCGAAGTTTATCTTTGTGCCGGTCTTTCTGGTGCGGCCTTCTGTGGGCAGCAGACCGTTTATAAGCTCTACCGTGGGAACACCGCGTTCATAACGGTCGTGGGAAATAAGACCTTCGCGCATTACCTTTATATCGAGATATGACGAAAGGGCATTTACTACGGAAGAACCAACACCATGCAGACCTCCTGAGGTCTTGTATACGCTGGAATCGAACTTTCCGCCGGCGTGAAGCGTAGTGAATACCACTCTTTCCGCAGATACGCCCTTTTCGTGCATTCCTACGGGAATTCCTCTTCCATCGTCCTCTACCGTGGCAGAACCGTCGGCCTCAAGGGTCACGAATATATTCTTACAATAGCCTGCAAGATGCTCATCCACGGAGTTGTCCATGATCTCATAGATCAGATGATTCAGTCCCTTTGTGCCTGTACTTCCGATGTACATTCCCGGCCTTCTGCGGACCGGCTCCAACCCTTCCAGGACCTGTATGCTGCTTTCGTCGTAATTCTGTTTCTTTTCAGTCATAACTTCCTCTTTCAATATTTTGTTGTGCTTAAGGGCACAAATAACCACATGTAGTATATCACAATGTTTTCAATTTGCAAGCATTTTCGAACAAAAGTTCGGGTTCTACTCAATTTCATCATTTTTACTGTAATTTCCCCAAAATATAAAGTATAATGTTTTGTATACAATTCTAAGAAAACCCGTGGACAATCACACCTCCTATTTGGAGTCATTTAAAGGAGAATAAAATGAATTCAAACGAAGGCTTAAATCTGTTTCTGGATCTTCTTGACAATCTCGACATGACTGAAGACGACTTCAGGATCATTCACAAAAACATTACCGAAAGTCTGCCCAGGCTTGCAGAAGAATTTCATCTGGCAAAGCTTGAGGTTCATTACATGGTTTTCCCAAATGTCTTTCAGCTGGGCGGTGATGACTACACATTACCGACTGACTTTCATCACGAGGCTGCTGACGAATCGGAAGCTCTGGTCATCCGTTACGACACCGTAAGGCATGAAAAGTTTGAAATCTTGGCCTACCCCTGGAAGGACCACACCTGGGATGACACAGAATACCGTGCCGTACGCTCCATGGCGAACGTGGTATCCGTTATGATGAGCCGCGCCGCAATGTTAAACGACCTGCATCGCTCCAACTATATCGATATCCTGACCGGTCTTTCCAATATTTCCGGTCTTCGCAAACGCGGAATGGAGCTCGAGATGCAGAACACTCTCGAAAACTACTCCGGCATATATTTTGAGATAAAGGATTTCCCTTCAATCATAAAAAAATACGGTCAGTCCAACAGCGATGTCATTTTAAGACAATACGCCTTAAGGCTGAACCAATGCATTAAAACCAAGCTTGAAACCGCCGTACGTATAAGCGAAGACATCTTCTTCCTTCTGGTACAGAGCGAGCATTTGGATGATATTCTTATGAAGCTTGCAGATATCAACATCATAATCGATTTCAAAGGAGAAAAGGTGATCGTTCCCATCAGGATCCACGCCGGCGTATACAGAGCCACCAGCTCCAATACAATTGATGTGATAGAAAGCAACACTTCAATAGCCCACGACATTGCCAAAAGCTCGGATAAAGACTTCGTCTTCTACACACCTGAAATGGCCGAAAAAGCCACCTTTGCCAAAAAGACATCTGTCATCTTCCCCCAGGCTATGTCAAACCGCGAAGTAATTGCATACTATCAGCCCAAATACGATCTCAAAACAAAAAAGATAGTGGGTGCTGAAGCCCTTGTCCGTTGGATGAAAGACGGAAAGATGATCCAGCCCTCATCCTTCTTACCCGCTCTTGAAAATGACGGAAGCGTACGCCAGCTTGACTTCTATATGCTCGAGCTGGTCTGCGAGGACCTTGCATATCTGATAAAAGCCGGAATAGAGCCCGTACGCATATCCGTCAATTATTCTCAGATAAACCTGCAGAATCCTTCGCTTGCCGAAGATACGATGGAAATACTTAAGCGTTACAACGTTGATCCAAAATATATTGAAATAGAACTGACCGAAACCAGCAGCTACGAAGATCATGAACGGCTTGAAGCCTTTCTCACAAAAATGCACGATTTCGGCTTCACTGTTAGCATGGACGACTTCGGAACCGGTTACTCTTCGCTCAATCTTTTCAAAAACTTTAATTTCGATGTTGTAAAACTGGACAAATCCTTCCTGGATAACATAGAAAACGAAGAAGTAAAAGACAATATCATCGTTGAAAACATGATAAGAATGTTAAAGGAATTGAATGTTGAAGTGGTAGCCGAGGGTGTTGAAACCCAAAGCCAGCTTGATTTTCTTTCGGGGATCGGCTGCGATATCACCGTTCAGGGTTATTATTTCGACAAGCCCATAGCCCTTGATACATTTACGGAAAAGCTGAATGAAGTCGGATCAGCCGAAGCTTAAATTAAGCATTCTGTCAACTTCTTCAATTGAAACCTGACCCTGTACCAGAGAGCCCTTTTCGAGCCACCCGAGTTTTAAGGTGTAGACGAGGGCTCTTTTTGATTCCGTATTTAAAGAAGCCCAGCTGTTATGTGCGTAATTATAAAGATCAGCCTTTGTGTAATCATTCACGTAACTCATGAGCGATGAAACAAAGACAGAATTTGAATTTTCGTTGATCTCGTTTCCTGTATATATATAAACATCTTCATTTGTAACTCTGTCAGATGAGAAAACACTGTTTGCAATAGACTTATCGGTAGGCGCCGTGGAACGCATTGCATTAACCTCGATCGGAACATTTGAAGCCTCATCGTTTGAAATACTGTCGGAATGAACCATATCCAGAACCACGTAATCCAGGAATTCATCAGATGAAATACCTGCTGAAGAGAGTTCTTCATCCGTTATCCAGCCCATATTATAGAAGCAGGCCACGACGGTTTTATCCAGATCGTTAAGCTCCGAAAATCTTGAAAGAGCCTCATCCATCATTTTGGAGGGAGTATAAAGATCGGCAAAATTAGCGGCACGCTCCGCAACCTTTTCGGTCATGATGGAGCCGTACCGGGCGATTTCCTCACCCGTAACCGTTGCCTTGTCGAAATAGATAAGTGCATATGTTTTGGAAGTTTTATCCTGTGCCGTAAGAGTTGTGTTTATCTCCGAAGCTGCTTTATAGGAGTTGTTCTTCACCATGTCAACATCAATACCCGACTCTACCGGTACCTCGGCACCTGCAGCTATGGTAACGTTTGCAGCCGCCGGAACGGTATCTCCTTCATCAAGAATGATCTCACTCTTTATAACCTCAGGCTTCACCTCTTCCTCTACACTTGAGGTAACATCCGCGCATCCGGCTACCAGACCGGTGCCGGCAGCTAAGGAAAGAATGGTGACAACTATGGTGTTTTTAAGCTTTCTGGAAATTTTCAGGCACATAATGGATGTATTATAACACCATTTTTATTTTTTGTAATAAACTTCACAAATATTTAACAATTAATATTTATTCTCCGGCCAAAAACAACCCGCCGCTTTATGCGACGGGTATATATCCAGAGCTCACAGATCACTTCTCATACAATTTTACATTAAGATACTTGATAAGATTCTCCCTGCTTGTGGATTTCAGAATATATCCGTCAGGCTTCAGCTTCATTACGCTGTTTACCTCCTCGGGGGTTCCGACACCTGTAAGAAAGATCACCGGAATTTTCTTAAGCTCATCATCCGAACGGATCATCTGAAGCACCTGCGGACCATTCACGATAGGCATTTCGTAATCCAGAAGTATCAGATCCACCTTATTTTTGAAAAGGAACGTAAGTGCCTGCATTCCAGCAGTAACAATACTGACCTTATATTTGTCCTTTATCCATTCTCTGACGATCTTTGCATAAGCGGGATCATCATCAATTATCAGGATATGCTTGGATACCGGTGAGGTTTGAGGCTCCGCAAAAATATCGGATACACAATTACATAAATATTCCATATCCAGAGGCAGGTCGATCCATTTAAAATTATTAACGTGCGGCACACGCTTTTTGACGCCCTCATGCTCTTTTTTTGCACCGATGATTATCATCTTGCCAACGGCACCCATAATGGTCTCGCAAACCTCCTGCAATACCTTTATCCTGTAAGAATCGTCCGAAATACCGTCAGGAAGATATATTATAAAAAGATCCGTTTCCGAGATTATACTGCCTACTCTTTTAAAATCATTAACAAGGGTACCAACCTGATACCCTTCATCAGAAAGTCTTTTTTCTATCCCGCGAATAACGATGCTGGTCTGAAAAACAAGTATTCCTATATTTGAAAGATTTCCTTTCCCCATATATAAGTCTCCATACAGATATTATTAAAAGATGATTGTATTAAGATTATCTCTTGCTTTTCTTACAATGTCAAATACAGAATTCTGACGAATAAAGTATTTGATATCCTCTACTGCACATAAACCAGTGTTGTCTTCCTGAATGCACTTATTATACGCATTATACCGGAATAAATGATACTTAGTGAAAACATTCCAGCCACAAGATAACTGTAATGCCAGAAGGTGATGGCACATAAAACCGCAAGAATGATATCAGTAACGCCATGAGTCATATTAAACTTCCAGGATGATCGTTCGCGCTTCGATTCAAGTGCCCTAAGGATATGCAGTGCACCTGTAAATCCATATACGATAAGCAGATACATCATCACAAAGAATTTCGGCATATCAGTTATCGAAAATGTAAATGCTCCCATATCTATCATAAAGATAGCACTTACAAGAACCTTGAAGCCGCCTACCATCATACGTGCCATATCAATAAAATAGATAAGCTGTCCGATCCCGAAAACCATCAGTACAACAGCCATTGTCGTGGCGACAAACCTATAAGCATCCGCATAAATAAACAGGATTACGGCAAATACTATCATCAAAATACCTATAAAAATATTACCGACTCTTTTCATATTACTCATCTTTGTTCTCCCTGTTTAATCCAAGCTTGATATAAATATCCCTTATACCCATTTTGTCGATAAGATCATCCTTAACCTCTATCGACACGCCTGCCAGCGGATTATTCGATTTATAAATATGATTGGTGACCATGCTTTTATGCGCCTGTGCTCCCGCAAAAAATGCTCCCAGGAAGGTATGCTCCTTATCCGCTTCCGCGGCATTAGTATATTCTTCCTTAAAGCCCCTTATATGAATATCGGGAATATCGTAGCCCGTGATCTTATTGGCAAGCTTTATCCAATCCTCGGTATCGTCTGTCCTTCTTACGGCAAAAATGTCCTTTAAGTCCTTTTCATAAGGCGCTACTGTTTCAAAAGCATAAGTATCGGTATCGAATTCATCAATATAACCGCGCAGATAACGCATTGCATAAACCAGCTGTGCAAAAGCGTGATAATAATCACTCTGATTGTCCTTTATGATCTCACGATAATTCCCCCAGGCCGGAAGATACCTGTATTTTATATAGCTGTAATCCGGCAGATGCCCGGCCCTTCCGTGTCCCAGATTCATAACGGATTTTTCACTCGTCGAATACATGGTATTGATAAAACGGGCGTTTTCTATATCCTCACCTGCTCCGGCCTTGTGAACAAACGATATCTTACGTTCAGTTCCATCCGGCAGGATCTCGACAAAATCATCGGTTGTATTATTTATGACCAGTGAAGGTGTACCCGCAAAGTTCTGATGCGCCCAGGTATCGGCTATAACGTGCATTGCTATACCGATGCTCTCAAGAGACCCGTTTTTTGCAAGATTTATGGTCTCCTTTACCAGATCTCCGTTAGGCCCGCAGATAAGGCGGAATTTGTTCAGATACCTTTTGCTTGCGCCCTTCCTTTTGGCATAAAGATCCCTTGGGAGGAAATGGAAGGATGACCATATTCTGGTAATATCCTGAAGCCCGACATAATCGGTTCTTGCATTGGCCATTTCAAAGGTCTGCTGGGTTGTTGCCGCGGAATACGGCCCTCCGACCGAATCCAGAAAGGATGCGGTACAAAGGTCTACAAAAAGTGCGGCGGATGCGATCCTTAAGCCCTCTTCATATGAAAAGCCTGCCAGACGGGATGCGCAATAAGTTCCGAAATAATGAAAATCCTTATTCATGGCCGGCCTCCTTCACATCCGAAGAAAGCTTCCTGATCTTAAACAGGGTAAAAACCAGAAGAAATAGTATCATAACGGATGAAAGATCCACAAAAACAGATGAAATACTGTCAAATATTTCAAATTCAGGATCATCAAAGCTCACGAACGCAACATAAATAGAATATAAATCCATGATGATCATAAAGATAGAAAGAAATATATGTGAATTCTTCTTTTTCCCGTATAAGACCTCTTTTCGTGAGGTCATATATATATGCAGACGTATCAGAAGCGGAACCGAGAAAACAATCGCCACGGCCCAGGCCGATATAAAAAACGTCATAAAAGACGTAGTTTCACGTTCATATCCTTCTATGACATATTCCGGTCTTAGGAATACAAGGGCAACGCTTTTGATCATCGACCATACTCCGAAAAGAAGAACTCCGAGAGAAAGATCGTTTACGATACTGCCGTATTTTCGTAATTTTTCCTGTTTTGATAAAGGTTCATCAAGATCAAGCAATTCTTATTTTTCACCTTTCATTGAAAATACCATTCCGATAAGCACGAATATCATAAGTATAAACGAAAGTCCCGACCCCAGATGCCAGTTCAGACTGGTCAGAAATTCCTGTTCGATCACGTTTCCGATAAGCATAACCTTACCCCCGCCCAGCACGTCGGAAATAGCAAAGGTTGTAAGTGCCGGAATAAATACCATTATTATGCCGCTTTCTATTCCCGGAAGCGTCAGCGGAAGCATGATCCTTACGAAAACATGAAGCGGATTGCTGCCGAGATCCCGTGCTGCTTCAAGCACTCCCGAAGGAACAGATGAAACTGCATTATAAATGGGAAGCAGCATAAACGGCAGATAGTCGTATACCATTCCAATAAGTATGGCAGCTACCGAATTTCCCAGATCCTGTCCGGGAAGCCCAAAAAGAGCC